>JAWLBB010000006.1 GCA_041395105.1 Opitutaceae bacterium
CGAGGGTCTTCCCGAGTGAACGCAGAATGGCGGGAGGTACCCGTAGGTCCCTTGCTCGTTTCATCGAACCCGTCGAAATTGCCTCGGTAGGGCTTGGACTGGTCTGTGTTTTCCGCAAGAATCCGGGCATGGTTCCAAAGGGCGTCGCGTGTCTACTCGTTTTCCTTGCCTGCCATCTGACGCTGCGGGCCTGGGTCACGCCGTTTTCCGACCAGATCCAAATCCCCGGCGATCCGATCGTCTATGAGTTCGAGCCGCTGCATGACCATGTCACCTATATCAAGCGGACGAATCGGAACCTCGTTGGGACAAACGACGAGGATCGCGTCCTCTTCGAGGCGGCCTTGCGCGGTGAGATCCGGATAACGGCCCGGGGGTTCGCTCCGGGCACCTATCGGCTCGAATTCGGGCATGCCGAGATGCGGGCGCACAGCCGTTTCAACCGGTTCATGGACATCCGGGTCAATGGCACAACGGTCATTCCGGCCTACAACGCGTTTGAGAAGATGGGGATGTTCACGGCCGGTATCGTGACGGCCGAGGTCACGACGACCGACGGGGCTTTCACGATCGAATACCGGAAGTCCAACCCTCAGAACGAAGAGCCTCGCTTCTGCTTTGTCCGGTTCGTCGCGCCCGATGGCGATGAGGTCTCCCTCTTCTCGGCCCTTCGGCTGGAACCGCCTGATTATGCCTACGCGGAGTATGCCGGGCAGATGCCATCAGTGGTGGATAATTCTCATGAAGCACCTCCCTTCGCTCCGTCCTACAAGATCCGGGCCGGGGAGACCGAGCGACTGACGCCGGCCGACATCGTCGGACCGGATGGGATTGTCTATCCGAACTGGACCCGGGTCGGCATCGAGGGCGGTATCCCCGAGGTCGGGGTGGTCGTCCGTTTGCGGGATTTCGGGGCGCTTCCGGATAGTGGAGTCGATGCGTCGGAGGCCTTGACCGCGGCGGCTGCGGCGGCGGGTGAAGCGGGCGGGGGCGCGGTGCTGCTTGAGAGCGGAACCTACCTGCTGGACCGGCCGGTCTTCGTGCGGCACGACGGCGTCGTCATCCGCGGGGCCGGGCGCGACCGGACGAAGATCCTCTTCCGCTACGCGCCCCCCGAGCGCGGCGTGGATGTCTTCACCCTGGCCGACCCCGGTGGCGTGATGGGTCCCTCGAGCCAGCTCTTCGCAGCGGGGCATGAAGAAGAGCTGCGGCGGGTCGCTCTCGAGGTGGACGGCGAACTCCTCTCCGAGTTGACGGACCTGCCGGTCGGCACCTACCAGTTCATGACCTATGCGCCGGGATGGCGGATTCTCGACCGGTTTGGAGCGGGAACCCACACCGTGACCGCGATCGCGGAATACTACAGCGGCGAAGTGTCACGCGAGGAACGGGAAATGACCTTCGTCGAAGGAGCGCGTCACGAGAACCAGCTCGCCTTTCCCGGTCAGCTGGCCGCGATCAATTTCGTGGGCGGCGGGCCGCTGGGCTCGATGATTCCGCTGACCGCCGATGCGACCCGGGGTTCGACGAGTCTTGATCTGGCTGCCGGACACGGATTGAGGGCCGGTGACCGGATCACGGTGCATGCGCCGGCGACGGAGCGCTGGAAGACCCTCGTGCGCTGCGCGGCGCCCTGGGGTGACTACCGGCGGGCGATCACCCGTGTGACGGCGGTCGACGGAAACCGTATCACAGTGGAGGACCCGCTGCGGATCGAGTTTCCCATCATTGACGGTTCCTATGTCCAGGCTGTCGATTTCCAGGACCGGTGCGGGGTTGAGGACCTGGCGATCGAGCAGACCCAACGTCTGTGGACCAACGGCGTCTTCTTTGTCTGGGCCTGGGAATCCTGGGTCCAGCGCGTCGATGTGACCCTGGCGGGGCGCCATCCCGTCTACCTCAATTTCGGGAAGCGCTGTGAGATCCGGGACTGCGAATTCGACCGGACCTGGTACGACCTCGGGGGCGGCACCTCCTATATTGGATTCGAGCGCGACTACGAATGCCTGATGGAGAACGTGACCACCCGGCAGATGCGGCACGGGCCCCTCGTGCAATGGGCCTCATCCGGCAATGTCTTCCGCAATTGTCACTTCATCGGGAGTGACGCCCAGTATCATGCGGGCTGGACCCATGAGAATCTCTTTGAGAACTGCGTGGTCGACAGCAGCTATGAGAACGGCAGCTACGGCTACGGGATCTATTCGTCGAGTCCGGAGGCGGGCTTCCATGGGCCGACCGGTCCGCGCAACGTCGTCTACAACTGCGATATCACCGGCCCCTCGGTCGGATTCTGGATGGGCGGGATGAACGAGAATTTCATCGTGGCCTACAACCGGTTCATCGTGGGCAAGGGGCCGGCCATCGCGATGAAGCACGCCAGCTTTGACCACATCATCCGCGGCAACGTCTTTGTCGTTCACGAACCCTGGCCGGCCGTTTTTTACCTCGGGACCCGGGATTGCCTGGGGGTCGAGCTGATCGACAACACGGTGATCGGGCCGGTCTCCGTCCTTGTCACGGGTCAGGCCAGGCCGCTGGTCGAGCGGGGAACGGTCGTCCGGCGGCACGGGAACATCGAGCGTCCGCAGCCCGCGGTGCCGTCCATCTATGCCTGGCAGCAGATGCACGGCATGACGCAGCTGGCCTGGCGAATCGGGAAGGAAAACCAACCGTAGCAAAAACAAAACGTAGTCTTCTGGAACGGCGCTTGGTTAGTGGTTTGATCGTTGTTTTGCCTCGGACAATCGTTGCGGCTGGCCGGGGACGTCCAGCCCTGCTATGCATGCTCCGTTTTCAGGTGGTAGGGCGGGGCCTCCGGACCCGCCGTCGAAGAGCAAACAGAGCTTTGTTGGCTCATCGCGCCTTGGGGCTAACTAAGCGTCATTCTAGTCTGCTACGGTTTGTTTTTGACTCGAAAACCCTACGGTCTATACTACGGTTTGTTTCGAAGGAGATGGATCCAGCCCTTCCACGGCGTGTCCGAGGCCTCGCCCTACCCGGGGTATCGATGGTAGGGCTGGACGTCCCCGGCCAGCCGCAAAACGCAACGGTTTCGCATGAACGGCGTGTCCGGAGGCCCTCGCCCTACCCGGGGCGTCCGGGTAGGGCTGGACGTCCCCGGCCAGCCGCAGAACGCGGCAGTTGCGGCATGAACGGCGGGTCCGGAGGCCCTCGCCCTACCCGGGGTATCGATGGTAGGGCTGGACGTCCCCGGCCAGCCGCAAAACGCAGCAGTTGCGGCATGAACGGCGGGTCCGGAGGCCCTCGCCCTACCCGGGGCGTCCGGGGTAGGGCTGGACGTCCCCGGCCAGCCGCAGAACGCGGCAGTTGCGGCATGAACGGCGTGTCCGGAGGCCCTCGCCCTACCCGGGGCGTCCGGGGTAGGGCTGGACGTCCCCGGCCAGCCGCAAAACGCAGCGGTTGCGGTATGGACGGCGTGTCCGGAGGCCCTCGCCCTACCCGGGGTATCGATGGTAGGGCTGGACGTCCCCGGCCAGCCGCAGAACGCAGCAGTTGCGGCATGAACGGCGTGTCCGGAGGCCCTCGCCCTACCCGGGGCGTCCGGGGTAGGGCTGGACGTCCCCGGCCAGCCGCAAAACGCAACGGTTTCGCATGAACGGCGTGTCCGGAGGCCCTCGCCCTACCCGGGGTATCGATGGTAGGGCTGGACGTCCCCGGCCAGCCGCAGAACGCAGCAGTTGCGGCATGAACGGCGTGTCCGGAGGCCCTCGCCCTACCCGGGGCATCGATGGTAGGGCTGGACGTCCCCGGCTAGCCGCAGAACGCAGCAGTTGCGGCATGAACGGCGTGTCCGGAGGCCCTCGCCCTACCCAGGGCATCGATGGTAGGGCTGGACGTCCCCGGCTAGCCGCAGAACGCAGCAGTTGCGGCATGAACGGCGTGTCCGGAGGCCCTCGCCCTACCCAGGGTATCGATGGTAGGGCTGGACGTCCCCGGCCAGCCGCAAAACGCAACGGTATCGCATGAACGGCGTGTCCGGAGGCCCTCGCCCTACCCGGGGTATCGGTGGTAGGGCTGGACGTCCCCGGCCAGCCGCAGAACGCAGCAGTTGCGGCATGAACGGCGTGTCCGGAGGCCCTCGCCCTACCCGGGGTATCGATGGTAGGGCTGGACGTCCCCGGCCAGCCGCAGAACGCGGAGCCACGCAGGATGTTTGCAGACAGCTTCAGGCGTTTGACACCTGGCTACAGGTCGGTCAATCGGATCGGGCCAAACCCGCTCAGTCGTTCACGCCGTGCATCAGGATGTTTTCGTACATCTCCTGTTTGCCGCTGCGCGGCTTCGGCTCGCCCTTCTTCAAGACCAGTTTCTCGAGTTCCCTGAAACCGATCTTCTTTCTCTCGATCAGCTTGCCGAAGTCGGCATCGAAACTGGCGTAGCGGTCGGCCACCAGGCGTGTGAGGGTACCGTCGGCAAGGATCCTGCGGGCTCGTTTGAAGGCGTGGGCGTAGGCGTCCATTCCGCCGATATGGGCGTGGAAGAGGTCGTCCAGGTCGATGGACGGACGCCGGATCTTGGCATCGAAATTGAATCCGCCGGAGCCGACGCCGCCGGCCTTGAGGATGGCGACCATGGCCAGGGTGAGTTCCTTGACGTCGGTATTGAACTGATCGGTGTCCCAGCCGAGGAGGGGGTCGCCGGTGTTGGCGTCAATCGACCCGAGCATCCCGTGTGCGGCGGCCAGTTCGATCTCGTGCTGGAAGGTGTGACCGGCCAGGGTGGCGTGGTTGGTCTCGATGTTGAATTTGAAGTGGCGATCGAGCTTGTAGTGCTTGAGGAAGGCGATCCCGCTGGCCACATCGAAGTCGTACTGGTGCTTGGTCGGCTCCTTGGGTTTGGGCTCGATGAGGAATTGTCCGTTGAAGCCGATCGACTTGGCGTAATCGACCGCCATGTGGAGGAAGGCGCCAAGGTGATCGAGTTCGCGCTTGAGGTTCGTGTTGAGGAGCGTCTCGTAACCTTCGCGGCCGCCCCAGAAAACGTAGTTTTCGCCGCCGAGTTCCTTGGTCACGTCGATCGCTTTCTTCACCTGGGCGGCGGCATAGGCGAAGACATGGGAGTCGGGGTTGGTGGCGGCGCCGCACATGTATCGGGGATTGGAGAAGAGGTTGGCCGTGCCCCAGAGGAGTTTGACCCCGGTGGCCTTCTGCAGGCCTTTGGCGTGGGCGATCACCCGGTCGAGGATCCTGTTGGATTCGCGCAGGCTGCGGCCCTCCGGGGCAATGTCGCGGTCGTGGAAGCACCAGAACGGGGCCCGGATCTTGACGAAGAACTCGAACGCGGCATCCATCCGGCGCAGGGCATCGGCGAGGGGATCCTTGCCTGTTTCCCAGGGGCGACAGATGGTGGGAGAGCCGAACGGGTCGAGACCCGCTCCGCGGAAGGTATGCCAGTAGGCGATGCCGAAGCGCATATGTTCCGACAGGGTCTTCCCGTCGATGACTTCGTCCGGATCGTAATGCCGGAAGGCGAAAAGATTGTCGGTGCCGGGACCCTCGTAGGGAATCGGCTTCTTGACCATTTTGAACCAGTTGGTGGCGGCGGCTTTCTTCTTCATCAATTTGGGTGTTTTGGGATTCGAAGGTGTGTTTATCACCGACGGTGGGGATCAGGTCAACCGTTCCGAGGAGTTTCGATCCGGGCGAACCGGTGGCAGACACGGGCAGGTGGATGCCTTCAGGGGAAGGATTCCCGGCGGTTGGGGCTGTGACGACGTGTTTGAGACACAGGTTAAGGAGCCGGGTTCGGCCGGAAAACCTCAATCGTCGGATTGACATTAAATCAAACGTTTGATTATTTTCGAGTGAAATGGAAGATCATCGAAATGAGGACCGACCGGACGTTGAGGCTGGCCGGGGCGATCAGGCCCGCACCGCGCTGCTTCAGGCGGCCATCGACGTTTTCGGGGAATCGAGCCTGGAGGACGCCACCACCCGCGAGATCTCGCGGCGGTCGGGCCAGAACATCGCCTCGATCGCCTATTATTTCGGCAACAAGGAGGGGCTCTACCATGCCTGTGTCGGCCATGTCGTCGAGATGATGCGAGGGTTGATGGGGCCAATGGTGGCGGAGATTGAAGAGGAACTGGCAGTCGGCGCGATTTCCCGGGCCCGCTGCCTGAGCCGATTGCAGGACATGTACGAGCTGCTGGCAGTGAATGGCTTTCTGCGATCCGAGACCGTCAGCGTGAGCCGGATCATCATGCGGGAGATGGTTCGCCCGACCGAGGCTTTCGAGATCTTCTTCAACGGTCCGGTCACCCGCTTCCACGAACTGGCGACGGAACTGATCCGCAGGTATCTTGGTCGCGAGACGGTGGATCAGGATCTGGTCATTTTCTCTCACACCCTGTTTGGACAGGTGCTGGGTTTCCGGGCGGCCCGCGAGTTTTTTCTGCGTCGGGTGGAGTGGATGGACTTCGGACCGGAAGAGAGCTCTGCGGTGATCTCGGTCCTTCGGCAGAATATCGAGATCCTTCTCGCCGGTTGGCGCGGCCGGGAGCGCCGTGCGTCCCGCTCCTCAACCTGATAGGTCCACTCAATCGATCCGAAATCGTCATGAACAAGAAGATACTCTTACCGATCGGGCTCGCCGTTCTCGCGGCCGGGGCCTGGTATTTCCTGAAAGAAAGGGAAGGGGCCGACGGTTCCACGCTCACGTTGCAGGGCAACGTGGACATCCGTGAGGTCAACCTGGGTTTCCGGGTGGGTGGCCGCCTGGCCAGTCTGGAGTTCGACGAGGGGGACGCGGTCCAGTCCGGCGAGGTCATGGCCCGGCTCGACGCTGCGCCCTACGAACGTGCCGTCGAGGACGCCGTTGCCCGGGTCGCGTCGCTCCGCTCACGGGTCAAGCTGGTCGAATCGGGCTACCGCCCGGAGGAGGTCGATCAGGCACGGGCGTCGGTCGAAGCGAGGCGGGTGGGCCTGGCCAATGCCGAGCGGCGGTTGGTGCGTGAGACCGAGCTTCGTGGCACCGGTGCGTCGGCGGCGAAGGCCTACGACGATGCCCTGGCGGCCCGCGACGAGGCCGTTGCCCAAGTCAAGCTGGCCGAGGCATCGCTGGCTCTGCTGGTGGCCGGTTTCCGATCCGAAGATATCGAGCAGGCCCGGGCGAATCTTGCGGCGGGCGAGGCGGCCCTGGCTTCGGCCCGGATTCAGGTCGACGATGCGGTATTGAGGGCGCCGTCCGACGGGGTGGTGCTGACCCGGGTGGTCGAACCCGGAACCATACTCGGTCCCGGCGCGACGGTGTATTCACTTTCCCTGACCCGGCCGGTCTGGGTGCGCGCCTATGTGAGTGAACCCGATCTCGGCCGGATCCGGCCCGGACAGAAGGTTGAGGTGGCAACGGACACGGATCCCGGAAAACCCTGCATCGGCCAGATCGGATTCATTTCGCCGACGGCGGAGTTCACTCCGAAGACGGTGGAAACGAAGGAGCTCCGGACGGGGCTGGTTTACCGTTTGAGGATCGTCGTCGAGGATTCCGATGACCGGTTTCGTCAGGGCATGCCGGTAACGGTGCGGATCACCGGATCCGATGCCGGGCAGCGGGACTGACGGGTGCGCGATGGGCGATGTGGTCATCAGTATCTCGGCGGTGACGAAACGTTTTCCCGGCGCTTCGGCTCCTGCCCTGGATGGAATCCGGGCCGATATCCTCCGTGGTGGCGTCACGGGACTGGTGGGGCCGGATGGGGCGGGAAAGACCACC
Organism: Opitutaceae bacterium; assembly: GCA_041395105.1. NCBI lineage: Bacteria > Pseudomonadati > Verrucomicrobiota > Opitutia > Opitutales > Opitutaceae > Opitutaceae bacterium. The sequence continues at coordinate 7,738 of JAWLBB010000006.1, forward strand.
CTGCTGCGTCTGATCGCCGGGCTTCTTCTGCCTTCGGATGGTCGGATCACGGTGGACGGTCACGATTCCGTCAGGGACGCGGAGTCCATCCGGGGGATGCTGGGCTATATGCCGCAGAAATTCGGTCTCTATGAGGATCTATCGGTGATGGAGAACCTGACCCTCTATGCCGATCTTCGCGGGGTGGTGGGCCAGGCGCGGAAGGATTCCTTCAAGCGACTGCTCGCCTTCACCGATCTCGAGCGCTTCATCTCCCGGCCGGCCGGCAAGCTGTCGGGTGGCATGAAGCAGAAACTCGGCCTGGCCTGCACACTCCTGGGCCGTCCCAGGGTCCTGCTCCTGGACGAACCCAGCGTCGGGGTGGATCCGATCTCCCGGCGGGAACTCTGGAAAATGGTGCAGGAACTGGTCGACCAGGGCATGGCGGTCGTCTGGAGCACCTCCTATCTGGACGAGGCAGAACTCTGTGCGGAGACCCTTCTGATGAATCAGGGCAAACTGTTGTTTGCCGGGAAACCGTCGGACTTGACCGCGAGGGTCCGTGACCGTTGCTACCGCATTCGCGCTATTGCGGGTGACAAGCGCGAGGTACTGACGCGGGCGACCTCGCGTGACGATGTGCTGGATGGGGTTATCCAGGCAGATGCGGTGCGGCTTGTTCTGCACAAGGATGCCCGGGTGTTTGAGGGGGAGGAGGTCGGTGCGGGCGGGAACAGCCGGCTTGAGCGGGTCGAGCCCCGATTCGAGGATGCCTTCATCGACATGCTTGGCGGAGGGCATGGCGGAGAATCGGTCCTCGCCCGCCAGCTGAAGCCCAGGGCACTGGATGGGTCGGTCGTGATCGAGGCGCACGACTTGACCAAGAAGTTCGGTGACTTCGTCGCGACCGACCGGGTGACCTTTGAGGTAAGAAGGGGTGAGGTATTCGGTCTGCTCGGACCGAACGGGGCGGGCAAATCCACCACCTTCAAGATGATGTGCGGGCTGCTCCGGGCCACCGCCGGGACCGCCCGCGTCATGGGTCTGGATCTTCAGAAGAGTGCGGGCCGGGCCCGTCAGCGTCTCGGGTATATGGCGCAGAAGTTCTCGCTCTACGGCAATCTGTCGGTCGTTCAGAATCTCCAGTTCTTCTCGGGCGCTTACGGTTTGCGCGGCGACCGCCAACGCCGGGAGATTGACCAGATGGTTGAAGTCTTCGGACTGGGCCCCCATCTGACGGACCGGACGGATTCATTGCCGCTGGGTTTCAAACAACGCCTGGCCCTGGCCTGTGCGGTGATGCACGAGCCGGACATCCTCTTCCTTGATGAACCGACCTCCGGAGTGGATCCGGTAACCCGCCGGGAATTCTGGACCCATATCAATGGGGTGGTCCGTCGGGGCGTCACCGTCATGGTCACCACCCACTTCATGGACGAAGCCGAATACTGCGACCGGATCGGGCTGATCATGAGGGGACGGCTCATTGCCGTCGGCAGGCCTGACGAACTCAAACAGATGGTCGTCTCGGAGCGACAACCCGACCCGACAATGGAGGATGCCTTCATCGGGTTGGTGGAGGGGAGTGGGGAGGGATGAAGACCAACTTTTCATTCCGGCGCTTCCGGGCGCTCTGCAAGAAGGAGGTCTTTCAGATCGTTCGCGATCCGACCAGCATCGCGATTGCCTTTCTCCTTCCCGCGATGTTGCTCATCATCTTCGGTTACGGCATCAGCCTGGATTCGAACAGTCTGCGGGTCGGGCTGGTCATGGAGGATACCGGCCCGGAGGCACGGGATTTTGTCTCCAGCCTTGAGGGGTCCCCTTATCTGGCGCTCGTCACCACCGGTGATCGCGAACAGATGGCGGATGCGTTGACTGCGGGACGGATCCGCGGGTTCGTGGTCATTTCCTCCGATTTCTCGCGCCGGCTGGCCCGTGCGGGAGAGAGGGCGCCGATCCAGGTGATTGCGGACGGCTCGGAGCCCAACACCGCCCAATTCGTGTCGGGCTATCTGCAAGGCGCCTGGCAGTCCTGGCTGGGTCAGCGGGCGGCGGCCTCGGGACACCGGCGGATTGCGCCGATCAGGATCGATCCGCGTTATTGGTACAACCCGGCGGCCATCAGCCGCTACTACCTGTTGCCCGGCTCGATCACCATCATCATGACCGTGATCGGGGCATTGTTGACCTCCCTGGTCGTGGCCCGCGAGTGGGAGCGTGGAACGATGGAGGCCCTGCTCTCGACGCCGGTCAATCGGGCTGAGCTCATCCTGAGCAAGCTCATCCCTTACTACGTTCTGGGGATCATCGCACTGGCCATCTGCGTGGGCATGGCGGTGGTGTTTTTCGGCGTTCCCTTCCGTGGTTCGATCCCTGTTCTCCTGCTGGTGTCCTCTCTCTTCCTGGGATCGGCCCTCGGAATGGGCCTGCTCATCTCCACGGTGACCCGCAATCAGTTCGACGCCGCCCAGGTTGCGCTCAATGCGGCCTACCTGCCCGCGCTCATCCTCTCCGGTTTCATCTTTGAGATTCGCAGCATGCCGGCCGTCATTCAGGCGGTCACCTATCTCATCCCGGCGCGTTACTTCGTCACCGCCATCCAGACCCTCTTCCAGGCCGGCGACCTCTGGTCGATTCTCTGGCACGACATTCTCTTTCTGACGGCGGCTTCCATCGTCTTCATCGGTCTGACCGTTCTCAAGACCCGGCGCCGGCTGGAATAGGCGCCGACCTCTCCCGACATGATCCATCGTATCCAATCCCTGGTGATAAAGGAACTGCAATCGCTGTTGCGCGACCCGCAGAGTCGCCGGCTTCTCATTGTGCCCGTCCTGCTGCAATTGGTGCTTTTCCCGTCTGCCGCGACTTTGGAGGTGAAGAACAACACCCTTGCCATCTTCAACGAGGATTCGGGCGCGCCCTCGATCGAGTTGATACAGCGGTTCGCGCGGGCCGAGGCCTTCCCTGATCTGCTCATACTTCACTCCGACGACGAGGTCCGGCAGACGATCGACCGTCAGGAGGCCCTGCTGGTCCTGCGTTTTCCCCCGGACTTTTCGCGCGATCTGGCGGCGGGCCGCCCGGCCGCCCTGCAGGCCATCCTTGACGGGCGACGGTCGAACAGCAGTCAGATCGCCTTCAATTACGCCCAGACGATCGTGCTCGGCTATGTCAACGGGCAGATCGGCCTGCCGGCAGGATCCGAGCTGGTGGTCCGGAACTGGTTCAACCCGAATCTCGACTACAAGTGGTTCATCGTTCCCAGCCTGATCGCCCTGATCACCACGCTCGGGAGCATGATCGTGACGGCACTTTCAGTGGCGCGCGAGCGCGAGCAGGGAACCTTCGATCAGCTGCTCGTCTCTCCCCTGACCCCGGGGATGATCATGATCGGCAAAGCAGTGCCGGCGATCATCGTCGCCTTTTTCCAGGGCACCATCATCCTGATGGCGGCGGTCTTTGCCTACCGGATCCCTTTTCAGGGTTCGCTCTTTCTCTTTTACGGCGCAGCCCTCGTCTACGTCCTCTCGCTCGTGGGTTGCGGGTTGTTCATCTCGTCTCTCTGCAGTACCCAGCAACAGGCCTTTCTCGGGGCTTTCGGGTTCCTTGTTCCGGCCATCCTTCTCTCCGGATTCACCGCCCCGATCGAGAATATGCCGATCTGGATGCAACGGATCACCTGGGCGGATCCGCTCAGTCATTTCCTGGTCGTCGTGAAGGGCGTCTTCCTGAAGGGGATGGGTGCAGCCGATGTCTGGACCAACACCTGGCCGATGCTGGTCATCGCAACCGTCACCCTCGGGGCCTCGGTCATCATCTTCAACCGCAAGATCGCCTGAGATGAAGTCGATCAAGCCAACGGCATTCCTCAATCCGCCCGAGTCCCCGGGAACCCCAAGCCGCCTTTCGGTCGCTCAACTTCAAAGGAGATTTCTGCCATGAATCCGATTCGAATCCACCTCATTGCAGTGACTGTCGCAGTCGGCCTGGCCGGCTGCACGGTCGGGCCCGACTACGAGCAACCGGAAACAAGCCTGCCGGCGTCTTTCAGACAGGCCGGCGCGGCCGGAACGGCCGAGCCCCGGGTCGACTGGTGGGCTTCGTTTGCCGATCCGCAGCTGACGCAGCTTGTGGAGGGTGCCCTTGAAACGAACCTGGATCTACAGGCGGCCGAAGCGCGGGTGCGCCAGGCTCGGGCCGAATGGAGCGTGGTCGCCGGTGCGAGCCAACCGTCGCTGAACGCGGGGGCCCAGGCGGGCCGCAATTCCGCCAGCCTGAACAATCCCCAGTACACCATCCTTCCCGACGGCATCCCGAACACGTTGAACGATTTCAAGGCCGGATTCGACGCTTCCTGGGAGGTCGATCTTTTTGGATACAACCGGCGGTCGAACGAGGCGGCAGAGGCGCGCTTTGGCCAGGTTCAGGAGCGGCGCAACGCGGTCGCTCTGACGGTGGCGGGAGAAGTGGCCGCGCAGTATGTGGAGTACCGGGTGGCCCAACATCGACTGGCGGTTCTGCGTGAAACCATCGACCTGCAGGCCGACACTCTGCGGCTGGCCCGAATCCGGTCCGAAGCCGGGGTGGGAACCGACTTCGATGCGGCAAGGGCGGAAGCGGAGTGGCGAAGTCTTCGCGCCCAGCTTCCGCCGCTTGAGGCGCGCAGGCTGGCGTCGGTTCAGGCACTCGCGGTGTTGACCGGCCGGGAGTCGAGTGGTCTCGAGAACGAGTTGGCTCTGTTCGGCCCGGTTCCGGTCCCGGCGGAGTTGCCTCCGGTGGGGTTGCCATCGGATCTGCTGACACGGCGGCCGGATATCCGGCTGGCCGAACGTCAACTGGCGGCGGCCACGGCCGATGTGGGTGCCGCCGTGGCCGGGCAGTTCCCGCGATTCTCGCTGGTGGGGACGCTCGGACTGGAGTCGGTTGAAGCGGGCGATTTCACCGACTCGGCCAGTCGGTATTGGTCGATCGGCTCGGGCCTCGTCTGGCCCCTGTTCAATGGCGGGCGGCTGAAGAATCAGGAAGAGGCGAAACGTCAGGCGGCCGAGGCGGCGCTCCTGGACTATCGGCAAACCGTCCTGCGCGCCCTGGCCGACGTCGAGACCGTGCTCATCCGCTATCGCCGCCAGGAGGAAACCGCGCGGGAACTCGAAGCGGCCCGCGATGCGGCGAGTCGGGCGGTCGGTTGGGCCCGTCAGCGTTATCAGGCCGGTGAGAATCCCCTGACGGATGTTCTCGATGCCCAGCGGCAGCTCAATCAAGTCACCGATCAGCTCGCGCGGCTTGAGGGTGACATTGCCCTGAGCCATGTGGCCCTGAACAAGGCTCTCGGCGGCGGATGGCAGGGCGAGGGGCCGGTCGAGGTGTCGGTGGCAGATACGGTGTCGCTCCGCTGATTCGTCGCCTGGGACCCTCTGCCCATTCCGGATTGCTGCGGCAATGGGCATTGTCTACCTGCCGGATCGTGCAGAAGAGGCTTTACGCCTCGAATGGGCTTCGAATCGAGGCTCCTACCTTCGAATCGAGGCGTAAAGCCTCTCCTACCAATGAATGCCAAAGGTGCCAGGTCCTTTTTGTTCGTTGGAGCGGAATTGCCCGGGCGTCGAAAACTGAATGGGTCGACAAATCAGGACATTCCGGTAACAAAGCGGTAACACGGGCGGTGTAGTTTCGTGAGCGTCATGAGAAACACACAGATTCAGAAATACCGATCAGGCTGGTTGCTGGGAGCGATGCTCCTTTTTGCGGCGACCGGAAATGCACAGGACGACAAGCCGTTGGTCAGCGAATTGCTCGAGGCTGGGGTTTACCAGGAAGAGGCCCGGGGAGACCTTGATGCGGCCATCGCGCTTTACCAGCAGGTGGTTGATTCGGACGAGATCAGCCGGCCCAAAGCGGCCGAGGCCCAATACCGCCTTGCGGTCTGTTACCAGAAGCAGGGGAACAACGCCATGGCGGTCCGGAGTTTCGAGGCGTTGGTGAAGAATTTCCCCAACCAGACCGAGTGGGTGGATGCGGCACTGGCTCACCTTCCGAAACCCTTTGAACCGGAGTTGATTCCCTGGGTCGATGGGGAGACCGAGTTAATGGAAATCCGCCTGCCGACCGGATCGGTGGTGGGCTACTCGTTCTACCGGACCGAAAAGGTCGTGCGGGAAGGCCGCGATCTCTGGCAGATCACCAACCGGACTCTGGCCAATGCGGACATCATCACCAAGGTCGAGATCGATCCGGTCACCCAGGCTCCGGTCTACGGTTACTTCAACGGGGGCGGAGATACCAAGGAGATCAGCTGGTGGTTCGATGAAGACCAGATCCGGTCGATCTATGGAGACGACCCGGAGGAGAAAACCACACCGACCAGCGGCAGGGTGATCGACAACCTGCAGGCCCACTACCTTGTGCGTCAGATGCCGATGGAAGTGGGATTCTCAACCCAGCAGAGCATCTTTGTCGGGATGACTGGAAACCTCATTCCGGTCACGTTCACGGTGAAGGCGGTCGAGGAGGTCGAGACACCGCTGGGAGTCTTTGAATGCGTTCAGACGGAGATCGACCTGGCCGTGCAGAAGCAAACCATCTGGACATCGACCGATGCGAGCCGGCGGCTGATCAAGTTCAAAGCCGGCGGGGTGGAGATCGTGGCCAGCCGCTATGCCGTGGTGGAGCCGGGCGAAGTCCAGACCTTTGTCCAGGAAGCGATGGGCCTGGCCTTTGATGTGCCCGCCGAATGGGGTATTTTCAAAAACCCGGGCAACGACGACAGTCAGGTGAGGTTGGAAATCCGCGAAGCAGGCAGTCCCGTTTCCATTCAATTCCTCGCCAATCGGGATGACAGTGAAGAGGCTGCTGACGCGGTGAGCGCGGTTAAAAAGGCGCGGGAGATAGCCGAAAAACAGGTCGAACGCTTCCAGAAGAGGGATAATAGCTTCATCGTGAACGAGGAATCCTGGGAGAGTCTTGAGGTGCCCGGAGCCGCCGGTGTGTCAGTGACCGGAAACCTGGAGGAATTCGGCCAGGCCAAGACCCTCAAAAAAGTGGTCCTGAGGACGGACAACCTGACGATCGTCTTCAACATGGGCTGCGCGTCGGATCAGTTCGACGACACTGAACCGGCTTTCGACGCCATGGTGGGTTCGCTGCGGGTGGATTGAGGGGGCGCAAGGTTGGTCAATCGAGCTTTCAATCGAAAATCCGGAGGGACCGCCCAGGGGAAGACCTGGGCGGTCCTGGTGTTGCTTGTCCTGGTGGTTCTGATACCAGCGGTGGCCGTCAGCTGGCTGGTGCTGAAGGCGTCCGAAGACAAGCAGATGGTCGTGGAGAAGATCTACGAGGATGCCCGGACCGGTTTTCTGGAGTCCGGCCAGAACGCGGTCCGTGAGGAAGTCGCTCGAACAGGCGAGCGCTTCGCCGAGCTCGTTGCCGGGGTCGCACCGGAGGCGAGGTGGGCCCGGGTCTGGTCCTCCGGTGAGGCGGACGGCTATTCCCCGGCCGATTCGGAAATGCCGGCGGCTGGAAGGGCCATGGCCGTCGTCGGCGACGACCGGCCGGGCAGTCCGATGATCGACGAATTGGAGGCGATCGGCGACCTTCGCCGAAGGGGCGATGTTGAGGAGGCCGGGGAAAGGATGGACGCTTTGCTGAAGCGGCCGGACCTGCCCGATGCGCGGCTGCCGGACGGACGGATGATCGCGCCCATGGTGGCCTTCCTGGCGACCGAAACGGCGGGTGACGACGAACATAGGGAGACGGCCCGGGCTCGGCTGAAGGCGATGATTCTGGACGAGGATATCCGGGCCGCCATGCCGCTCACCCAATTGGTGTTTTACCTGGGGCGCATCCGGGATTGGGACGATGATCCACAGGTGGAGGCGTTGAACCCCTTTGTGCGGAACAGCGTCCAGTGGATGGAGCACCGGGAGGGGGCATCGGAATCGGAAGGACAGCCAGCGGTCTCCAGAAGCGGTTCGTTGATTGGTTTCCGACCCGCTCCGGCCTCCGGTGTTTTTCTGCTGGAGGCAACGACCCTGGCCACTCGGGTGCAGGAGCGCCTGGATTTGCTGGAAGATCGGGCTGGGGGCCGGCTGGTTCTGCGCGAATCCCGTTCAACTTCCAACGGCGGACCGCCGGTCGGGGAGGCCGGAACCGGGGTGATCGGGGTAGAGGCGGGTTTTCCCCTCCAGGGCTGGCTCATTGAATTCCAGGGAGACGACGGAATCACCGCGATGGGCCGAGCCAACCGGGAGGTCTTCTGGCTGGCCTTTGTCGGCGCCTTCGTCATCGGGCTCTCCATCGCCCTTTCGCTGGCCCTTTTCCGGGTGATGCAGAGGCAGACGCGCCTGGCCCAGCTGAAGAACGACCTGGTGGCCACGGTTTCCCATGAACTCAAGACGCCGGTGGCCTCGATCCGCCTCCTCGTCGATACCCTGCAAGCCGATCCGGAATGGGACCCGGTCCGGGTGAAGGATTACCTGGGATTGATTTCGCGGGAGAACAAGCGTCTGGGGCACCTGATTGAGAACTTCCTTTCCTTCTCGCGGATGGAGCGGGACAAGAACAGCTTTGATCTCCGGCCGGTCGATCCGCGAATGATCGTCACGGAAGCGGAAACCATCTTTCGCGAGCGCCTGGTCGACGGGGATGGTCTCTTCCGGGTCGAGTGCGATGGGAGCCTTCCGCTGATCGTGGCGGATTGTGAGGCCCTGCAGACTGCTTTGGGCAACCTGCTGGAAAACGCCCAGAAGTACGGAGGCCGTCATCCGGACATCCTTCTGACGGTTGGCCGCAAAGACGGCTGGGTTGAGTTTTCGGTCGAAGACAAGGGAATCGGGATAGCGAAGGAGGACCAGAAGCGGATCTTCGAGAAGTTTTTCCAGGCCCGGACCCGCCTTTCCGAGCATGCGGGTGGGGTGGGTCTCGGCTTGAGCATCGTGTCCTTTATCGTGGAAAAACACCGGGGGGAATTGAAACTGGAAAGTGAGACCGGCAAAGGCAGCCGGTTTACGATCCGCATTCCCGCGGGCCCGGATGAACCCGCCGACGCGTCGTCATGAGGGCGAAAGTTCTGATCATCGAGGACGATGCCGCGTTGCGGCGGGGACTGGTCGACAACTTCACCGACCAGGGCTATGAGGTGCTTCCGGCGGCGAGAGGCGACGAAGGTCTGGATCTGGCGCTGTCGAAAGGCCCCGATCTCGTGCTGCTCGATATCATGCTGCCCGGGATGAATGGGTATGAGATTTGCGAGGCGATCCGGAGGGAAGGCTTTGACTATCCGATCATCATGCTGACGGCCAAGGGACAGGAAAGTGATATTGTCCGGGGGCTCGAACTGGGAGCGGATGATTATGTGACCAAACCCTTCAGTATTCAGGAACTGGTGGCAAGGGTCCGGGCCTTTCTGCGACGGCATCGGGCGGCCGGGACCGAGGTCTTTTCCTTCGGGCGTTGCAGCCTCGACCGCAGTTCCCATCGATTCACCCGGGATGGGGCGGTGGTCGATCTGACAGCCAAGGAGTTTCAATTGCTCGAATACTTTCTGGAGAACCCCGGGAGGGCCCTGACCCGGACGACGATCATGAACAAGGTCTGGGGCAGCTCGGTCATGGTGACCCAGCGCAGCGTCGACCGTTGTGTGACCACCCTGAGGGCGAAAGTGGAGGAGAACCCGCACGCCCCCCAACACATCATTACCATCCGGGATGTGGGTTACCGTTTTGAGCAGGCTGCGGGATGATCTGCGGGACGGCTTGCCCTACGGAGTGGAACGTAGCATGGTGAAGATCGGGGAGAGACTGGAATGGCACCAAGCTAAAGGGTTTTCAGGAGAAGCTATGAGATGTAGCCGCGGCAGTCTCTTGCCGCGAATCCGCGTTGAAACGCCCCAAGAGACTGTGGCGACTACACCCTGCAAATGAACGAGCAAAAACGAACTTTCGGAGCCTGGAAATTCAGGTGAGCCGATGATTCGACGGGACTTCATGCTGCGGATGATCGATCAGGTCGCCGCCCTGGTGGAGCGCATCCTGAAAGGGAATCTCTCGAGTGAGCGTGTCGGAATGGAGCTGGACGCGGTCTCAGCCGAATGGATCGGTCTGCCTTCCTCGATTTTGCTCGCCCTGCCGGCCGAGGAAGTCATCCGCCTGTTTGAGGATTCAGACCGGATGGTCGCGGAGAAGTGCTTCCTCATGGCGGAGGTCTGTCGTGCCCTGGCTCTGGTTGCCGCCGACGGGGACGAGCGGAAGTCCTTGTTGAGGAAATCACGCTGTCTCTATGACCGCACGGCGGGTGCCGGGTTGGAATCCGAACTGCAGTCCCGGATTGACGGACGCCTGATTGAACTGGAGCGGATCTAGCGGCGAACCCGGCCGGGCGGGCACGGGGCCTGTTCGGGCTGGCGAGGCCCGGTTCCGAACCAGGCCAGCATGACGGGCAGGATCACCAGGACCAGCGGATGCTGCACACTCAGACCGGCGATGATGGCGATCGCCAACGGACGCTGCATGGCAGCGCCCTGGCCGATACCGGGAGCGAGCGGCAGCAACGCCAGGATGGCGGCAAAGGTGGTCATGGCGATCGGCCGCATGCGATCAATCGGGACCTTTCTGCCCGTTATGACAGCGGATGGCTCATTATCACGCTGAAATCCGATACCGTGATTGCGTCCCACGAGGAGACAATGGTATTGAATACGGGTGCCGGTTTCCCCGGTCCCCATACTTTCATTCAAAATCCCTCCGCAGGTCCGGCGCCCAGTCTTTCGAAATAGTCCATGACAACCAAGAACAAAGACGAAGTCTTTAGGGAAACCATCACCAAAGTGCCCGATTTCAAGTTCGGCACGGCGGTTGCCAATGTGTTTGACGACATGGTCAGCCGATCTGTCCCTTTCTACGGTGAGATCCAGCGGATGGTCGCGGAACTGGCCGCGGATTACGCGAGGGAAGGTTCCGATGTGGTCGACCTGGGCTGCTCGACCGGCACGACCATGATCGGAATGGACAGCCTTATCGATCCGTCAATCCGCTTCATCGGGGTCGACGATTCGACCCAGATGCTCGACAAGTGCCGCCTGAAACTGGAAGAGGCCGGTTTCAAGCGTCCCTGCGATCTGCGGGTCGCCGACCTCAACAAAGGGATGGAAATCCGCAATGCCTCGGTCGTCGTCCTCTGCCTGACCCTCCAGTTTGTGCGTCCCATCTATCGCGAAAACCTCCTCCGGCAGATCTGCCAGGGGCTGGAGCCGGGCGGTGCCTTGATTCTGGTGGAGAAGATCCTTGCCGAAGAGAGCACCATGAATCGCGATTTCATCAAGTACTACTACAACTACAAGCGGCGCAACAATTACAGTGAAATGGAGATTTCACAGAAGAGGGAGGCGCTGGAGAACGTTCTCATCCCCTACAAATTGAGCGAGAACGTGAGCCTGCTGCGTGATGTGGGCTTCGCTCATTGCGAGGTCTTCTTCAAATGGTACAACTTTTCAGGTCTCATTGCCGTCAAGAAATGAACATGGTCGCGATCGGCAATTTCTTTTTCCGCTACCGGAATCTGGTATTCATCCTGTTCTATGCAGCCCTGTTCCTTCCCTCGGCCCCGCTCTTCCCGGCGCATTTCTTCGGACCGAATTATTTCCTCTACCCGATCATCATCGGTCTGGTCGTGACGATCAGCGGACAGCTGATCCGGGGTGCCACCATCGGTCTGGCCTATATCATTCGCGGCGGAAGGAAAGGGAAGCCCTACGCGGAGGGCCTGGTGACCGAGGGCATCTTCCACCATTGCCGCAATCCCCTCTACGTCGGCAATATCCTGATGCTGGTCGGGATGGGCATTCTGTCGAATTCCCTGGTTTTCGCCGTCATCGTGATCCCGCTCTTCATGTTCATCTACCAGGCCATCGTACTCGCGGAAGAGGACTTCCTCAGGGGGAAATTCGGTTCCGGTTTCGATGACTATTGCCGCGCGGTCAGTCGCTGGGTGCCCGATCTCAGGGGGATCGGGGGGACGGTAACCGGCATGCACTTCAACTGGAGGCGGTGGATCCTGATGGAGTACAACACCCAGTTCATCTGGCTGCTGGGCATCTTCCTCGTGCTCCTGTTCAAATACCCCCTCCTGACCCATGGCGACCTGGTCCACCGGAATCAGCTTCTCAACATCGTCGTCCCCGTGCTGGTGCTGGGTTATCTCCTGGTCCGCTTCCTCAAGAAGTCCGGCCTGATGGTCGAGTCGAAAGCAGTCCAGCGAGGGTGATCGGGCCGGGTCGGAGCCGACAAAACAAAACGTAGCAGGCTAGAATGGCGCTTAGTTATGGGTGATGAACGTTGTTTTGTCTCGGACAATCGTTGCGGCTGGCCGGGGACGTTCAGCCCTACCATGCATGCTCCGTTTTCAGGTGGAAGGGCGGGGCCTCCGGACCCGCCGTCAAAGAGCAAACAGAGCTTTGTTGGCTCATTGCGCCTTGGCGCCAACTAAGCGCCGTTCTAGCAGACTACGGTTTGTTTTGGCCGTGCAAACCCTACGGTCTATGCTACGTTTTGTTTGGATTGGTTTGGGAGGCTCCCGACAAGGTGATCAGGGTGATTTCCGGTGGGGCGAAGATCCGGAACTGCGGGCCCCACGTGCCGGTCCCTCGACTGAGGTAGAGCCAGGCATTCTCGCCAAGCCGGTTGAGTCCGGGACCGTGGCGATAGACCATTCGGGTCAGCAGGCTGAAGGGAAAGATCTGACCGCCGTGGGTGTGTCCGGATAGCTGGAGGTCGAATTTGCCCAGGGAGGCCCGGAGAACAGTCGGGCGGTGTTTGAGCAGGATGCGGACGTCGTTTTCGTGGATTGTGGCCAGGGCGCCCGCCTCGTGCCCGCGACTGGTTCCCGGCTTGAGTGCCTCGGCGTCGTCGACCCCAACAATGGTCAAGCCGGACCGGACCCTGGCCGATTCGCCCCGGAGGATACGGAATCCCGCCTGGCGGGTGAGCGCCAGTCCCTGATCAAGGTTCTCGTAAACCTCGTGATTGCCGCTGATGGCGAATTTTCCGAGCGGGGCGTGAAGGTCGGCGAGAATCCGGCAGAGAGGGGTCATCCGGTCGAAGTCACTGTCGAAGAGGTCGCCAGTTGAGACGATCAGATCGGGCTTGAGGGCATTGACCCGGATCACCAGATCGCTGAGGCGGCGGGCGTTGGCGACATAGCCGAGGTGCAGGTCGGTCAATTGGACGATCCGGATCGGTGACGCCCATCCGCTGATTTTCGGAAGCTTGAGATCAACGGTTTTCACCCGTGGAGCGCGCGCCTCAATGACTCCGTAAGCGATGCCGGCCAGAGTGATGGTGGCGGAGGTCCAGACAGTGGCCGGCGCGCTCAGCGGCGGGACCTCAATGAATGGCGCGAGCAGATTGTATAGCGCGAGAACCCCCAGGACGCAGTCCCAGAGGAAGAGCCCTCCGAGCCAGGTGAACCCGATCAGCGCAAAGAGACGCGCCAGGGTGTGCTGCTGTCGCTTCCGTGAGACGCCCATGAGAAGGGGCGTTACGAAGAGAGCCGAGAGGATCGTCGCGAACCCCCAGAAGAAATCGGGCCAGGCCGCGCCCAGGTGGGAGAGGAGGACGTAGTGAAGGAATCCAATGATTCCGAAAAACAGGATGAAAAACATGGCCGGTGTTTGCGGCAGGGATTCCCGGTGAGCCCGATCTGTCAAGCGTCAACCGGAGTTCCGCGAGGCAAGGGTTTTACGCAAAAAGGCTCGCGGGAGTGGTCCGCCCGATTAGGATGGTGACCCGATGACGACGCGCTTTCTGGAAACCCCGAGGGAATTGCCGGTCTTCTCATCGGATGTGGTGGTGGCCGGCGGTGGAACGGCGGGGGTTGTCGCGGCACTGGCGGCCGCTCGCAACGGAGCCCGGACCATTCTGATCGAGTCCAAGGGATACACGGGTGGGATTGCGGTGGAGGGCGGAACCGCCCTGCACAGCTTCTACAACCTCTGGCAGGCATTTGAGGTGGAGAAGCGCCAGCTGGTCCGGGGAATCCCATCCGAGATCGTGGATCGCCTGGTGGCGGTCGGTGGTTCAACCGGTCATGCCGAGATGCTGGCCAACTTCGGATACGATTCGGTCTGTACGGGTATCGACACGGAGCTCTACAAACTGGTCACCCTCGAGATGCTTGAGGAAGCCGGTGTGGACTGCTGGCTCAACACCATGCTTGTCGACGCGATCCGTGAGGGCGACCGTATCCGGGGCGTGATCACGGAGAGCCGTTCCGGCCGGGAAGTGGTCATGGCAAAGTCTTTTGTGGATTGCACCGGCTATGGCGATCTGTGCGGCCGGGCGGGCGCGTCTTTCACCGAGCCCAACGACCATCCCGTCGCCAACAGCATCGGGGTCGGCAATGTGTCGATGGAGGGCTACTGGGACTTTGTCAGCAGCCACCAGGCCACCTACGATCTGGCCCGCGGCTGGCGCAGCGGTCAGGAGAATCAGATCGTCCGGATGAGCGGGCATCTGGCCCGGATGCCTGAGGATTTCCGTCGCGAAGCCCAGCGGATCGGCATGGCGATGGTCACGACGACGGTTCACGATAACTATTTCATGTTTCTCAAGCTCAACTTCAAGATGAAGGTCAGCCCGACCAGCCGTGCGGCGATCTCGGCGGCGGAACTGGAGCTGCGCCGGCGCCAGTTCGCGGCGGTCGCGATGTTTCGGAAGCTTGTTCCCGGTTGCGGGAAGGCCTTCATCGCCCGGACCAGTCCGAGTCTCTGCATCCGGCGGGGGCGGTGTATCGAGTGTGACTATGACATCACCCATGACGACGTGATCAGCGGCCGGAACTTCGAGGATGATGTGTTCACCTACGGGTTCCATGACTGCGCGCCGCGCATCCAGATTGCCAACGGTGGTTCCTACGGGACGCCCTACCGCGCCCTGCGGGTGCGCGGGATCGAAAACCTGCTGGCCACCGGGATGATGATCACTTCGGATTGGCGCACCCACATGTCGACCCGGAACACCGTTTCCTGCATGGGACACGGCCAGGCGGCCGGAACGGCGGCGGCCCTTTGCGCGATGCGGGGACAGGGCACGCGGGAGTTGCCCTACCGGGAGTTGAGGGGCGCGCTGGAAAAGGGCGGGGTTTACCTGGAGAACTGAACGCCGGTCGCCCCCAACCGCCGTCAGGCAGGTCGGGTCAGGAATGGCAGAATGACAGAATGGCTTGTCGGGCGCCGGTCGCTTGTATTGGATGGATTGATCATGAAATTCCCCGTTACGGAGCGAGACGTCGAACACTACCGGGCCGGCGGATTCCACGTCCTGCGGCAGGTCATCCCGGCATCGCTGCTGAAGGATCTGCGTAGGGAAGCGGCCAAAGCCCGGGAGGTGGCCTATCGGGTGGGGGGGCCACAGGCGCAGCGCCTGCAGCCCCTCAATGAGTATGGCGATGAGTTCGATCTGGGGCCCTTCAAGCGTTTTACCGAAATCGACGGACTAAACGAGGCGGTCCAGGCGCTGACCTCGCCGAACCACCGGCTGAAGCCGACCGAAGAGGCCACCATTCTGTTTTCGCCAAGAGACCGACCCTGGTCGACCGAGTGGCATCGTGATTGGCGGGATCATGTGCTGGATGC
Source organism: Opitutaceae bacterium (assembly GCA_041395105.1). Lineage (NCBI taxonomy): Bacteria > Pseudomonadati > Verrucomicrobiota > Opitutia > Opitutales > Opitutaceae > Opitutaceae bacterium. Next base: position 23,342 of record JAWLBB010000006.1, read on the forward strand.
CGACTTCTATGGGAATATCGGCGATGCCCGCTGGCAGGAGATCCTCGCAGACCCCGATTTCTTCAACCAGATCAATTGTCCGCTCTTTGAGGATACATCGACCTGGTTTGTCCCCGGAAGCCATCTGCGGGTGCACAATACGGATGAGGAGATGACGGTCTACCGGTCCACCACCCAGGAGGAACTCCGGGATGAAGACAACCGGCGCACCGATGAAGAGCTCGAACTCTTCTGCCTGAACTACTGTCAGGCCATGCCAGGAGCGGTCCAGCTCGTCATGAATCCCGGAGACTTTCTCCTCTACCGGAACACGGCCTGGCACATCGGCAATTATGTGCCTTACCGGGAACGGATGACCCTGCACACCCACGCGATGACGCCGGCGTTTCAGGAATTCGCGGTCAGGTACCGCCACCTGCTCAAGCCGCGCGAAGCCTCGCTCGAGCGCCACGCCAAGCTGGCGGGTTGACGGGAAACCCATCTTTGCGCACGACTGGGAGGACTTCCTTCGAACCCGCTTCGATCAGCGACCGGTCAATTGCTACCGGAGAAGGGTTATGGTGCTTTACAGCAAGGCTTATTGTCTGTATCAGTAGTCCTCATGAACTCTAGCCGGAACATTGTCTGCCGTCTGGTGACGGCCTTGCTTCTTGCGTCGTTTTTCAGCCTATCCGCGTCCGGGGCCGGATACATCAAGTTCGACGGAGTGGACGGAGAATCGAATGTCTCGGGACGGGAAGGGCAGAGTGAGGTGGTTGCTTGGTCATGGAGTGTCGTCCGGGCGAATTCCGATGACTCAGGCAGCACGAGGACACGGGGCTCCGCGGTGGTCGGGGACCTGATGGTCACCAAGTTGCTGGACAAAGCATCGGTCAAGCTGATTGAAGCCTGCCTTCAAGGAAAGGTCTATCCAACGGTGACCCTGACGCTTGATCAACCCGGAGCAGCGGGAGGGCTGTTCACCTATCTGGTGATCGAGATGAAGGGCGTCCTTGTCTCATCCTTCTCCGTCGGACAGTCGGAGGGCGAAGACCGGCCGACGGAATCGGTCTCAATGAATTTCGAGGAGATAAAGGTCACCTACAGCATACAGAATTCGGATGGTTCTTCCGGTGGTAACGTCGAAACAACCTGGAAGATTGAAGAAGGCACACCCTGATTCCTGACGCTGATGTCGCGATTCAAGGCACTAGAAGCCCAGGCTCGGGTCTCGATCTTGGCTGCGGCTGCGATGCTTTGCGCCAGTTCGCTCAGAGCGGGAGCGGTAAGTGGCTATTTCCGTTCGAGTCAGGCGATCTTGCTCTACCATTCAGAATCGGCCGTTGAACTCGGAGAACGCCTGACCGGGTCAAACAGCAATGGTTATCTCTACTTCAATCGGGATTTGATTGATGGGGTGACTCAGTACCTCCATTTCGTGTTGGCGGGGGCACCAGACGCCAATCCTTATTTTGTCGGCTCTCTTGAAACCGAGGACGGAGGATTCGTTTTTCCCAATGGCGACTATGTGGTCACTACGGATGCCGTTCATTGGGTCGGGGGTGAAGGTGGGCTGGGGTCGCCCAATCAGGCTGTTATCGACATTGGTGCGAACGGATCAGATCCCTGGGGCTTACTTGATGGAATACCGACGGATGCCCGCCTGATCTGGACGGGTAGCGGGACGAATGGTCGCTATTTCTCGATCAGGATTGAACCGGGTGATCCTGCTGCCATCCATACGGTGGATTATTCCAATGATTCGACCTATGTTCGATCGAGCACCGGCCAACCGTTGACTCGCTCATTCGCCGACGAAAACACCGCAATCTCGGTTGGCTCCGACCGGGGCGTGATCGGCGGACGATCCGAGGCCATGGTATCCGATGGCAAGAACAGCACCGCGATTTATGGTTCCGCAGCATTTGAGGCGACGGATTTCATGGTGACCCCAACCGGAGGGCAATCGACGGTCGATCTGTCGATGAATCTCCGACTGAAAGGAATTCTTCAGGGTGGCGCGGGGGCCGGCGATCTCATTCTCGAGCAAGGTACCTCCTCGGTCTATCTTGCGGTCGAGGCGAGGATTGATGGACGCAGGGTTTTCGACCAATCGGTCGAGATTACGGCCCGACGATCGTTCGGCACACCGACGGAGGTGACTGAGATCGCCGCGGATCCGACTGATTGGTTCGCCGGGGTTCTTCCCTCGAACCTTGTCGGGGACGTGGGGGACTACGTCCTGGAATTCTCGATTCCGATGGACGAGATCATCACAACAGATACGGCCCCGGTTCAGGTTGGAGTGCCGTTCAGGGTGTCGTTGCTTGTCGAGATCAGTTCCTCCGCCTTGAACAACAACGGTCGAGTCGTTGCCGTTGCTGACTTTACCGACGGGTTGGGATTTCCGGCTTCCGGCGATGTCTTCAATCTGCCTGCTGGCTTCACCGTCAACTCGGTGGCATCGTCAGTTGAGGGCAATCGGCATCTGGGCAGGCCATCCCCGCTGCCCTTTACCGAGGGGATTTTCCTCAGAGTCGGGACGATCAGCGGCGAATCGGTTGCCAAAGGTTATGAGGGCTGGATTGATGTCGATGACTTTGGATCACGGATCGACCGGCCCGATGGTTTCAGTCGGAGTGTGTCGGCCACCCACGGTGACCTTGTCGTTGAGAAGAGGGTAGATGCCGCTTCAGTCAAGCTGCTGGAAGGAGCCACGAACGGGATCGTCTTTCCCGAGGTCGTGCTGATCGCCAATCTGCCGGAATTGGGAGGGGCGCGGGCCGCTCTTGAATACCGTCTCAAGAATGCGGCGGTGACCGAATTCATGGCTGCCGGGCAAGGGGAGGATTCTGCGATGGAGTCCGTTGCTCTGGACTACGAACGGGTCGACTGGATTTACCGGTTGCTGGCGGCCGACGGTACGACGACTGGCGAGGTCATGGCATGGTGGGATGTAGAGACGAACACGGGTGGTTCCAGTTCAAGCACTGGCAGTAACACACCTCCAATCATCGAGACGGTTGGCAATCAACCGGTCGATCCGGGCGACGAAGGTTCTGTTGGGTTGATGGTTTCGGATGGCGAGACTTCCGGAAGTGACCTTCTGATTCATCTGTCGACCGACCGTCCCGACCTGATCGGTGCGCTCGAAGTCACGGGTTCGGGTGAGAATCGAATCGTCTCCTTCAGGACTTCGGCCCTGCGGTCGGGTTTTGCCTCGATCCTGGTCGAACTCTCTGATGGAACCGATACCCGTTCCGTCTCGATTCCCATCCTCATTGATGTCGAGATGACACCCTACGAAGGGTTTCTCTCCGCCTATTTCGCCGAGGATGAACTGTTCGATCCGTATCTGTCGGCGCCGCTTGAGGATCCTGATGGCGATGGGCTGGCCACCCAGCTGGAGTTCCTCTTGGGAACCAATCCGAGGGAATTCAACCCGGCGGATGAAGCCATGAAAGTCGAGCCGGATCCGCGGTCCGGCGGCGAGTCGATTGTCATCAAGTTCCGGCGTCGGGTCGACGACCCGAATGTGAAGGGTTTTTTCTGGGGATCAGAAGACACGGAGAACTGGGTCCAGTATGATCTGACGAATGCGCGATACAGCGAGACGACGGAGGCCGGCCCGGATTCGCTCTATGAGAACGTGACGGCTACCATCACGTTGCCGGACGGGAAGAAGCCGCTGTTCATCCGTTACCAGTCGGTCGGGGTATTTTGAGGCCGGAAATGACTCTGCCTGGCTTGCCTGAGGTCGGGCGATCGCCCCGGACGCGGCGTCCGGCTACGGGTGCGGGTTGCCGACGATGGGGTCGTCGGGTTGCTGGTATCTCGTCCGGTAGGTCTTGTTGCTGGCCGCCATTTTCAGAAATACATCCAGCGGCACGATTTCGATCGGTTCCCTGACCGCCTTCAGGATATCGACGGTCTTTTCAATGCTCTTCGATTCACGGACATGGATGAGCAGGAAATAGGGACGCTTGCGGTTTAGGTGGATCAGCTCCTCGAGGTCGGCCACGGCTTCGTCTTCGGGACGATACAAGCCGAGGTAATAGTCGTAGGAAATGAGCGGCCGGTCATCGCGCAGATCAAAGGTCCGCGCGCTGCCGTAACCGTTGATGAAGCCGATGACATCGGGGAAGTTTTCGTAGTAACGGTCGGCCACTTCCCGGGTCAATTCGGTATTGCCGACGTGGCGGTTGCCCTCCGAGTAGTCCATCGTCTCCATGACCCGAAGATCGAGGATCTTCATCTGGCGTCTGGCCTCGGCCATGAGGACGGGAAAGGCTTCGGCCGGGATTGGCTTCGGATACATGTAGCTCGGGCCGGTCAGGCCGCCGATGAAGTAGTCATTGGGCATGGCCCCTTCGAAAAAGTATTGCAGGCAGGCCGGCGCGAGATCGACCCAGCTCATGGAGACCTGCCAGGCATAGGGGATGGCGCCGCGCCCGGGCTTGGTCCAGGCCCCGATCCCGATGCTGTCGGTCTGGACCAGTGAAACGTAGACCTTTTCCTCGGGAATGACCACTTCGTCCGGCTCAACACTGTGGTTGTTGGTGAAGACGAAATCCTCGGTGAAGGGAATCTGGCTGTTGAAACTCAGGTTGGGCAGGGTATTGAGCCCTTCCATCCTGAGTCCGTAGCTGGAGATCAGGCTGACCTGTTGGCCCTCGGTGTCCTTGGCGTAGGAATGCCAACCCATGACGAAGCTCTGCGGGTTCTGTTCGGTATAGATCCGGTTGGTCAGGGCCAATTCCTCCGGATCCATCGGATTGTTCGACAGATCGGTGAAGAATGCCCGGCGGTAGATGCCCCAGTCGGCCATGCCGGGTTCCATCCGGTTGCCGTGGACTCCGCCCATCCAGATGACCACATCGCGGCTGCAGCGATCCCAGTAGCGATCCATGGCGATGGCGTAGATCTCATGGTCAGGCATCCCGGCGAATTCGCCGCGCAGGTCGACGATCTGATTCAATCCGTGCTTCTCGACCAGGTGTATCAGGTCTTCGGAGACGACAACGACGTCCTCGAGTCCGGCCACGGTGAAGGCGACGATGAGGGAGGTGCGGACTTCCTTGTCCCAGACGACGTAGCCGCGGGCGCAGGAGGCGAAGCGGGCGAGGGCCTCGTCGGCATTGGCGAGGGGCGTGAAGGCAAAGCCATGGCGTCGCTCGTAGAACTCCTTGAGCGGCCCGGTGATCTTCCAGGGCCACGAGGGGGTGTACTCGAAATAGAGGCGGGGACCGTCTCGATTGGCAAGGCCCTGCAAGCTGAGGAGTAGGGCATGGGTCGGCAGATCGCCCTCGATCGTCCAGTCGTCCGACATCTGCATGACCCAGGCCTCGTTCGATATCGCTCGGGCTGACGGAAACACCGCGAGCCACCCGGCTGCGGCCATACCGATCCCCCAAAGCTTCAGACTCCTTTGAAATGTAATCATGGGTGGGTATCCGGGTCAGGCCCGCTTGAAATAGCGGACGATGGGCTTGTCGCGGCTCGAGCGCAGTTCGATGACCACAAGGGTGTCTCCGTCATCCGATAGGCGCATCTCGCGGATGACCCGGACGGGAGTGTCCGTTTGAGACGTCTCGAGCACCATGTCGATCATGAGCTGCAGCGTCCGGTCACTATCCAGCCACTTCGCGGAGACATGGATCCTCTTGTCGTTTCCGAGGTAGGCGCCGATGTGCCGGTTGTCCCACCAGCCCTCGACCGTGATTTCCTGTCCGGGAAGGGAGGTGTCGACGGTCATGGTTTCGGTGGCGACGCGGGAGCCACCCCCGAACGTTCGCACAATGGCCACGGTGTCTCCTTTGACTTCAATCGCCATGTCCAGTTTTCTCCAGGGGTCGAGTGCGGTGCTCCGCGCCGCGGGATCAGTGCTGGTGGTTTCTCCCGCGCTGATCGTCCAAAGGCCGGAGAACGCGGAATTGGCATGGGTGACGGATGCCATGACGATGAACGGCAGCAGTCGGATGACTATCTGGAGTTGGTCAGTTGGGCGTGTTTTCATCGGGAAGGGGAGGCTTCAAGTTCGTGATTTTCGCGGTGATTTTCCACCGCGCGCTTCAGGACTGACAAGGATGCCTCTCAGGCCATGGCCACGAATCGGCGCAGGTTGTCGTGGCCAGCCTGGACCGCCATGAGCACGTCCTCGATGCCCTCAAACTCAATGGAAAGGACTCCGTCGTAACCTGCCCGCTTGATCGTCTGCAGGCATTGCAGAACCGGCACATTGCCGTGCCCCACGATCGCGCCCCTGATATAATTGCCGGCCCGTGTGGTGATCCAGCCGTCGCCGGGTTTGGGGTCGGAGCCCCGCTTGATGTGAAAATCCTTGGCGTGGCAATGGAAGGCGTAGGGCAGGAGACGTCCGACCGCTACCGAGGGATCCTCGTCCACGCAGAGGAAATTGCCCATGTCGATGAGCACGCCAAAGTTGGGATGATTGACCGAACTGACCAGCTGCTCAACCCGCACACTGTCCTGGCAGAAGAAGCCGTGGTTCTCGACCATGGTGCGGATTCCTTTTCCGGCGGCATATTCCGTCACTCTGCGGCAGCCTTCCGTGAGTCGGGGAAGGGATCCCTCGAAGCTTCGGACCCCTTTGAAATCCTCGGGCCATCCGAAGGTGGCATCGTGCCTCATTCCCGGCACACCGAGGATCTCGGCGATGTCGACCTCCCGCTTCACCCGCTCGATTTCAGCGGCAAGATCACCGTTGGAGCCTCGCAGGAAATCTGCCCCGATGGTGTAGTTGGCGATCTCGATCCCGACCCGGTCGGCTTCTTCCCTCAGTTCAGCGGCAAAATCGGCCAGGGTTCGACCCTCCGGAACCGCGATGGTGGAAAACTCGATCACATCGAAGCCGATCTCCTTGGCCTTGGCGATCACCTCGATCTGTGCCAGGGAACCCGACCGGAGGAGGCGGCTGAAGCTGTAGGAACTGACCCCGATTTTCATATCCGCCAGCCTGCGATCCGGGCCTGATGAGGCAATCAGGAATTCCGAACCCCGAACGGATCCGCCGCTGCGGGCCGGTTTCCGAGCTCCTACGATCGCCCAAGGCAGTTTGTAACATAATACGTTACAAACTGCCTTGGGCGAAGCCGGGAGGATGGCTTGTTTCCTTTTCCGGCAGGCCGGTGACCGACTTCATTTATTCCGATGGACCAGTGCGGTGCTGAGAATGAAAGTGAATGGTTGTTTGAGGTATGGGCGGTCGCGCATGAGGTTTCTCCGCGGACAGGCGATGGTAGGTTCCGGCGGACACCCCCTTCAGGTCGGTTCAGGGTTTGGTACCGCCGGTCATCGGGTTTGTCTCTTCGACGGAGCGGCCCGCCGATTGGAATCGGGGTTGGAATTCCGCGGCGATCGACATCCCGACTGCTTATTTGTGCGTAGTATTGCCGGTGCGGGATCCGTCCTTTGGGGACGGATCCGGTTTTCGCCAACCTGAACAACTGCAAAATGGAGCAAGTCATCCTCGTCGACACTCAAGACCGCCCGATGGGGGTCATGTCCAAACTGGAGGCCCACCTGAACGGGGGGCGGCTGCACCGGGCCTTGTCGGTTTTCCTGATGAACACGGAGGGGGAACTGCTGCTGCAACGCCGTGCCCTGGAGAAGTACCATTTCCCGGGATTGTGGTCGAATACCTGTTGCACCCATCCGCGTCCCGGTGAGTCGACCCGGGCGGCAGCGGTCAGGCGACTATCCGAGGAGATGGGGATCATCTGTGACCTGGAGCCTGCCTTCGTCTTCCGATATGAGGCGGACTGTGAGTCGGGTCTGACCGAGCGGGAAGTCGATCACGTTTTCAGCGGGACCTACTCGGGTCCTGTCGATCCCGACCCGGGCGAAGTTGCGGATTACCGATGGATTCCGCTGGAGGCGCTCGCTGACCAGGTGGCGGACGAGCCCTTTCTCTTCACTCCCTGGCTGCGGATCGCCCTGCCGAGGGTTCGAAGATTTTTGCGATCCGCCTCTTCGACTTCCGTTCTTTCGATCCCATGATGGTGATTGATCTGGAAAGAAAGTGCAGGCGTGTGTTGGATGATTCTTCCATGGATCGTGGGATGAGCGTTCAGGACAGGATTCTTCCGTTGCTGGAAAGCACCAGCAGGACTTTCCTTCTCCCCATCCTGCGTCTTCCGGACGCTTTGCGTGAACCCGTCGGCCAGGCCTATCTCTGCCTGAGAGCAATCGACGAAATCGAGGATCACGAGAACCTCGGCATAGAGACCAAGGTTGCCCTGCTGCAAGAGGTAGGAGCGATTCTCGGGAAGGGGCCGCATGAGGGTGCGGTCGAGGAGCTGGAACGAGCGCTCGGGGCGGAAGCCGCTCGTCTGCCTGAGGTGACTCTGGCCCTGCCGGCCCTCGTGGAACTCGGAACAAAGGTGACGAAGCCGATGGTCTGGGCGTCGACCGCGGAGATGGCTTTGGCCATGGCGGGCTGGGCGGAGCGCGGTTGGCGGATCGCGGATGAAGACGATCTTGATCAGTACACATTCGATGTGGCCGGTCGGGTCGGGCTGCTCTTGTCCGCTCTCTGGCGCTGGTTTGACGGAACGGAAACGAAGAACGATCTGGCGATCGGGTTCGGACGCGCCCTTCAGGCGGTCAATATCATCCGCAACCGGAGAGATGATGCTCACCGGGGCGTCGATTTCTTTCCTCCGGGATGGGATGAGTCGGCCATGTTCCGTTATGCCCGCCGGCAGCTGGCGATGGCGGATGCCTACATGGAATACCTCGCCGTGGGTCCGGTCCGGGAGTTCTGTGCCATTCCCCTCGAACTGGCCCGGGCGACCCTGGCTGTCATCGAAAACGGACATGAGAAGCTGAGCCGGTCTGAGGTGGAAGCGGTGGTCAGCAGGGTCCTGGCCGCAGGAGGGATCAAATCGTGAGGCAGAAGATCGTCATTATAGGGGCGGGGCCGGGAGGCCTGGCGTCCGCCATGCTGCTCAGTCATGCCGGGGCCGACGTCACCCTGTTGGAGCAGAAACCCTATGTCGGTGGCCGGACCTCGAGTCTTCACCGCGAAGGATACACTTTTGATCTGGGTCCCACTTTCTTCCTCTATCCGGACGTGCTGCGGGAAATCTACGCACAATGCGGGCTACGGATGGAGGACGAGTTCGAGATGACCCGGCTCGACCCGAACTACCGGCTGATTTTCGAGGGCCGGGGTGAGATCGACGTGACCTCGGACGTCGACCGGATGGAGCAAAGAATCGCCGAGTTTTCGGCGGAGGATGGCGCCAATTTCAGGGCATTCCTTTCGGACAACCGGCGGAAGTTCGGGGCCTTCAAATCGATCCTGCAGCGGCCGTTTTCGTCGGTTCTCGATGTGATGCATCCGAGCATGCTGAAGATGCTGCCGTTTTTCCGGCCCAGCCGGAGCGTGGATCAGGACCTGGGCCGGTTTTTCAATGATCCGCGGATCCGGCTGGCCTGCGCCTTCCAGAGCAAGTACCTGGGGATGTCGCCCTACCAGTGTCCGAGCATCTTCACCATCCTCTCGTATCTGGAATACGAGTACGGGGTTTTTCACCCGAAGGGCGGGTGTGGCGCGGTTTCCCGGGCGATGGGCGATGCGGCCCGGCGGCTGGGGGCAGACATCCGTTTGGGAGAGCCGGTGCGCGACCTGCGTTTTGAGGGCAGGCGTGCCCGGGCCGTCATCACCGATGAAGGCGAATACCCGTGCGATGCCCTGGTCATCAACGGCGATTTCAGCAAGACGATGACGACGCTGGTGCCGAATCACCTGCGCAAGCGCTGGTCGAACAAGACGATTGCCCGGAAGAAATACTCCTGTTCGACCTTCATGATGTACCTGGGGGTCGACGGAACCTACCCGGAACTGGCCCATCACAATATCCTCCTGGACGGGAATTATCAGCAGACTCTCCGGGAAATCGCCAATGATCACCGCCTCGGCGACAGCCCGTCGGTTTACGTCTGCAATCCCTGTGTGACGGATCCGTCGATGGCGCCTCCGGGCAAGAGTGCCATTTATGTGCTGGTCCCGGTCTCCCACCAGCATCCCAACATCGATTGGGATTCGTCCCGGGACAGTTTCCGGAAACTGGCCTTCGGGCAATTGGCCAAGATGGGGTTCCCCGACATCGAGTCAAAGATCGAATTAGAGCAGATCATCACGCCCGATACCTGGAGTGCCGACTACTCGGTTTACCGGGGGGCGGTCTTCAATCTCGCCCATTCACTGGATCAGATGCTCTTTCTGCGGCCGAACAACCGCTTTGAGGATCTTGAATCCGTTTATCTGGTGGGTGGGGGGACGCATCCGGGAAGCGGCTTGCCGGTCATTTATGAATCGGCGAGGATCTCGTCGAAACTGGTCATGAAAGATCTGGGAATGGCCTCCTGAACGGCACCAAGACCCAATGCTTCCTCTCCATTGATGCCTGATTCAACCAACGGAAAGTCGGTCGCGGTGATTGGGGCGGGCCTGGGTGGCATATCCGCTGCGCTTTCCCTTGCACTGGAAGGCTACCGGGTCCGTCTATTCGACAAGAACGAAAAGATCGGCGGCAAGCTCAATTTTCAGATCCAGGATGGGTACACCTTTGACCTCGGGCCGTCGATTCTCACGCTCCCCGCCATCTTCGAGGCCACCTTTGCCAAGGCCGGAAAGAGGATGTCCGATTATATGACGATCTGCCCGATCCGCCCCCATTGGCGCAATTTCTTCGAGGACGGGATGGTCGTTGATCTGTATCCGGAGCGCGAGAAGATGGCTGCCGAAGCGCGCAAGGCGGGTGAGGACCCCGGGGCGGTCGAGGCCTTTCTCGAGTATTCGGGAAAGCTTTATGATCTGGTCGACCGCGGCTATTTCCGGGAGGGACTGGATTCGGCGAAGGATTTCCGCGCGTTTTACGGACTCTCGAATTTCGGGAAATTCGATCTCCTGCGAACCATGCACGGTGGGGTGAACAAGCGCTTCAAGACCCGCTACTTTGTCGATATTTTCGATTTCTTCATCAAATACGTCGGGTCATCGGCACATCGGGCGCCGGCCTTCATGAATTGCCTGCCGACCATCCAATTCCGTTACGACCTCTGGTATGTCATGGGCGGGATGTATGGGCTGGCGGCGGGCCTGGAGCGCCTTCTCCGCGAGGTGGGGGTGGCGATCCATCTCGGTGCGGAAGTGTCCCGCATTCGGTTGACGCCGGACGGAGGTAGCGCCTGCGGGGTCGAGCTGGTCGACGGGACTGCGTTCGACTCCGACCATGTTGTGTCCAACATGGAGGTCATACCGACATACCGGCGGTTGCTGCCGGCGGATGAAGACTTCGTCCGGCCGTTGGAGAAGCGTCTGGAGCCGGCCTGTTCCGGGCTGGTCATCGACGTGGGTCTTGACCGGAAGTATGACCAACTGGGTCATCACAATTTCTTCTTCTCCGGCGATCAGAAGGCGCATTTCCGCTCTGTTTTTCAGAAGAGGGAAATCCCGCATGATCCGACGCTCTACCTGGTGGCGGCGTCACGGACAGACCCCGCAGTGGCCCCGGAGGGCTGCGATTGCCTGAAGATCCTTCCGCATATCCCGTATCTGGACCCCGATCGGCCGGTCGCCCACGAGGATTACGTGGCCTTGAAGGAAAGGATCTACGACAAACTGGAGCGGATGGGGCTGACGGATCTGCGCCGGCATATCGTGACGGAGCATTTCTGGACCCCGCGCGATATCGAGAGGGAGTATTATTCGAACCGGGGCTCGATCTACGGGGTGGTCAGCGATCGTTACCGGAATTTCGCCTTCAAGGCTCCCAAGGTCAGCGCCCGCTACCGGAACCTCTTCTTCGTGGGAGGCTCGGTCAATCCGGGTGGGGGCATGCCGATGGTTTTCCTCTGCGGTCAGAATGTGGCCCGGCGGGTGGTGGAGGCGGATCAATCGAAGCCGTGATCCTGGCGCTTCTCTTCCTGCTCTGGTCTGTCGGGTTCATTGTCTTCTGGCGGTTCCCGAAATGTGAAGGCGGCGGGAGCGTGTCTCCAGTGGATGACCTCTCCGTGATCATACCGGCGCGCAACGAGGCGCGGAATATCGGCCGCCTGCTGTCGTCCATCCGGTCCGGAGACCGACTGCCGCTGGAAACGATCGTGGTCGACGACGGATCGGAGGATGACACCGCAGCCATTGCCAGGGATTTGGGAGCAACCATCGTCGAGCCGGGAACGCCGCCGGCGGGATGGCGGGGCAAGACGTGGGCCTGCCAACAGGGCGGTCTGGCGGCACGCGGGCGCTGGCTTCTCTTTCTCGATGCCGACACCTGGGTCTTGCCGAATGGTCTGGGCCTTCTGGCGGCCGAGACGGGTCGCCGCCGTCTCGATGCGCTCTCACTGGCGCCCTATCACGAGACCTCGCGGTGTTATGAGCAGTTTTCTGCCATCTTCAACCTGACGACCTGCATGGGGGTGGGGGCCTTTGCGGTCTGGGATTCGCCGGAGAGCCCGGGCGGCCTGTTCGGGCCCTGCCTCCTCATCGATCGCGAGATCTACCGGAAGGTGGGTGGACACGAACAGGTTCGGGGCGAAATCCTCGAGCACATGAGCCTGGCGCCGGTGCTGAGAGCTGCAGGAGCCCGGCTCGCCTGCCTGGCCGGCAGGGGAGTGATCCATACCCGGATGTATCCGGATGGGTGGTACAGTCTGATCGAGGGCTGGACCAAGGCATTTGCGGCGGGCGCGGCCAAGACATCGGGTATCCGGCTGTCGCTGGTGGTGATCTGGATTTTCGGGAGCCTGCTGCCTTTGCTGGGCCTGGCCTTGATCCCCTGGATGGGATGGCACCTCGGGATCTGGGGGGTGGCCTATCCGGCGTTTGTCATCCAGTGGTGGGTATTCCTGCAACGGATCGGACGGTTTTCGGTCTGGACCTCGTTCTTCTATCCCGTCGTGCTTGTCATCTTCTTCGGCGTCTTCGGTCGATCGTTTCTGCTGAGGATCTTCGGTCGGGAGGTCGTCTGGAAAGGCCGGTCGATTTCAAGCATCTGAATCATGCCGACATCCCAGGTTCTCGAGATCATCGCGGTCAACGCCCTGGCCTGGTTTCTCATCCAGATGGGTTTTGCATGGCTGGGAACCCGGATGCCGATCGCGCTCTTTGATCACGCTTGCGGCTATTTCCGGGAACACCGCTTTGAGCGGTCCGGCCGGATGTATGAGGGCATTTTCAGGATCAGGTCTTGGAAGGACCTCCTGCCTGACGGGTCACGGTTGTTCAAGGGCGGCTTTCGCAAGGGCAGGCTGGCGGCATCCGATACAGCCTACCTCGTGACCTTTGTCCGCGAGACCCGGCGGGGGGAGGCGGTTCACGTTGTGGTGATCCTGTCATCGGCCTTCTTTTTCCTCTGGAACCCACCGGGGATCGCCGTCTGGATGGTGGTGTATGCCCTGGTCAGCAATTTGCCATGCATCCTGGCCCAACGCTACAATCGTATCCGGATGGCGCGGGTCCTGCGCCGGCGGGGTTATTCCGGACAAGGGGGAGGCTCATGATTGACGTTCTGCTGCGGCAGCGTCGGTATTTCGATGGCGGCGACACGGTTTCGCTGGACTTTCGACGCGAGCAGCTGACCATCCTGTCACAGACGATCGTTGCCAATCGCGACCGTATCCTTGCAGCGCTTCAAGAGGATCTCGGGAAATCCCCGATCGAAGCCTACAGCGGCGAAATCGGCTTTGTCCTGCGGGACATTGACCATGCGATCCGGCATCTGCCGCAGTGGATGGAGCCCGAGAAGAGGCGAACCCCATGGATGACGGCGCCATCCCGGGCTGAGGTGCGTCCCGACCCCTTGGGGGTGGTCCTGATCCTGGGACCCTGGAATTATCCGTTTCAGCTTCTCCTTTCCCCATTGGTCGGCGCGCTGGCGGCGGGCAATTGTGTCTGCCTCAAGCCATCGGAAAAGGCTCCGGCCACCGCCGAGGTAATCCGCTCGCTGATGGAGGGTGCCTTTTCCCCGGACTACGTGACGGTCTGCCCGGGAGGTGCGGCCGTGGCGGCCGATCTGGTGGCGTTGCCTTTTGACCACATCTTCTTCACCGGTTCGGGCGGAGTCGGGCGGAAAGTGCTGGCTTCGGCGGCAGGAAACCTGACTCCGGTCACCCTGGAATTGGGCGGCAAGTCGCCTTGTGTGGTCACGGGTGGCGCGAATCTGCGCTTGAGTGCCCGGCGGATAATGTGGGGCAAGATCCTCAATGCCGGGCAGACCTGTGTGGCGCCCGACCATGTCCTGGTGGAGGCGTCGGTCCGTGATCGATTGCTTGAGGAGTTGAAGGCGGCGTCCCATGCGATGATCCCGAGGCGGCCTCCGGAGGCCCGCCCGGCGGATTATGGACGTATGATCGATGAAGCCCACTTCGATCGGATGGAGGGTTTTCTCGAGCAGGGAGAGATTCATTCGGGTGGGGAGCGGGATCGTGAAACATTGGTTTTCTGTCCGACGATCCTGGTCGACGTGGAGCCGGGAGCCTCGGTCATGGAGGAGGAGATCTTCGGCCCGGTTCTGCCGGTCCTACCCTGTGATGGTCTGGACGAGGCCGTAAGTGTGATCCGCTCACGCCCCAAGCCCCTGGCCGCTTATCTGTTCTCGTCGGATGGCAATGAGATGGATCGCTTCAAGGCCGAGGTGTTCTCCGGATCGATCGGCATCAATGACACGATCAGTCAGATTTTCCCGGCGGACCTGCCGCTGGGAGGAGTCGGAGCGAGCGGTTTCGGTTCCTACCGTGGAAAGGCCGGTTTCGACACCTTTTCCCACCGCAAGAGTGTGCTGCAACGGGGCACCTTTCTCGATCCCGGTTTCCGCTATCCGCCGCACGGGACGGATCTCAAGCGGGTGATCCAGGGGTATCCGTGGTTGATGCGGTAGGCCGACGCATTCCTTCGGCACTACCGAATCTGCATCACGCTCGGTATGGCCGGCGGACGATCATTCGGGAGTGCCTGACCGGAACGACGGTTCGGCCTTGTTCTTCCTGGCCAAGCGGCGGCGTTCCTCCAGGTGTTGCGACAGATCGTCGTAGTCGAGTTCGAGCTGATGCTGGGCGCGGAAAAAGTCATCGACCGAATCCGTCGAAGGATCAGGGTCCTCAGAGCCTGACGCAAGCCACCATCGGGCGATTGCGGCGATGTCCTGGCGGCGCATAAGTTGCCGCATGGAGGACGCTTCGCGCAGAAGTGAAGCGCGAATGGTGGGTTTGGATTCCGAGTCGAGGGCGCCTGCGAGGACCTCGGCTCCACCGTTCGGACCGAAGAGGAGGTGGAGGTTACGGCTGAATGCCATGGAGTTGTGGCGCAGGTTCATTGAACCGTATAGTCCGTCGGGAAATCCTGTTCTGGCTGCCTTGTGGCCGGTCGGAGAAGAACCGACGACAGCGGTAACCCAGCCCGTTTTGCGGGCAAGTAGCTCCTGGGATTGCCTGCTGGTGAGGAACTTCAGGAAATCCGTCGCGATTGCTGCTCGTGGACCTTCGACGACTCCAAGCGTCAGGGTGGTCTCTGTTCCGATTTCGTTGACCGGTCCAAGGACGAACTCGCCGAATTCCGGATGGTCCCGGGCGGGAGCCGGCAGAGCCTCTTCCCCCAGCTTGAAAGGCGCGATCTCGCGGAGGTAGGACACGTCCATCAATCCGCCGGCAAGAAGGATGGAGTGCCCCTGAACAAATTGGAAAACGCCGTCTTCCTTTCCAAGCTGCAGGAATCCGGTCGGCATGATGCGGGAAAACTCCCGCATCAGTGAATAGGCCGCAAAGACTTCCGGCGTCCGGTGGTTCCAGCTTCCATCGAGGTAGCCGAGTGCACATTCACGGGCTGTCACGTCGAGATCGCCATTACGGTCAAGGCGGAAAAGAAGGGGCTGGGTGACAGCCGCATAAAGATTGTGGAACAATACATAGGCCGAGAACGAGGATCCACCCACAAGATGAGGGCCTTCGGGTGCCCGGTTGCTGTTGTTGAACCGGTCGATGAGTGAATCGAACGTGACGGTGGCGTGCTTATCGGTTGAATACTGTCGCCAGAGGTCTTCATTCACGAAGAGGCGATACCCTCCCACCACGAGCGGAATTCCGAAATGGACGCGGAGTTTCTGGCTGAATGCATCGCGTGAGGTCATGCCGTCAACGAAGGTGTCCCTCCACGGAACAGCCGCTTCTGCGGACTCTACATTGTAGGGATTGGGCGCCTCAACCTGTCCGTCCAGGATGCGAAAATGTTGGGCCACCATGTCCTCTACTCCGGTCATGAAATAGGCAAACTGCATGATCTCGGGGCTGTCTCCTCCCACCAGCCGGGTCCGTTGCCATTGGGCATAGATCGATCTCGGAACGTCGACCCGCTTTATCTCGACCCCGGGGTGTGATGCTTCGTAATTCCTGGCAATCAGGTCGAAAGCCCGCCGAAACGAGGGATCGAGAACAAAGTGCGCAACCTGAATGGTGGTCACACCGGAATTGTCGGCGGACCGAAGACCGATTCGGGTCGTCCGGATGGCCGCGGCCAGAAAGACGGCGGCGAGGAGAAGTGTGCCGGTGAGCGCCTTGCAGTTCATTGCGGCTTCCCGAGGTTCTTCAAGCGGTGGGTCGCCAGGGCAAGTCGGGGATCTCCGGGAAACTCCGCCTTGAACCGGCGATAAGCCTCTTCAGCCGCTGCCTTCCTGTTTGACCGCAGTCCGGACTCCCCGACCTGAAGGAGCAGATCTGCCCTTGCTCTTCCGCGGACAGATCCTGTGTTGAGGGCGGCGGTGAAGTGCGAAAAGGCCTCCGGATGGCAGTCGCAGCCGAGCCAGGCTTTTGCCGCCGTAAGGTGAAAGTCCCGGACGGCCCCTGGATCAAGAAACCGATCAACCCGAGGTGTCCACTCCATGAGAACGACCGCGAACGCCCCGGGAGCGGCGCGGCCCAACTGGATAAGGAGGACCTTGGAGACGGCTCTTTCGGCCAGAGGATGCCCGGGGTGGAGCTGGATCAATTCGCGGTATCTCCCCTCCGCTTCCTTGAGATGATTGTCACGGAACAGATGGCTGATCCGGGCAAGAGCATACCGTGCCACTGGAATTTCCCTGGTCGGTTCACCGCTCTGCACGAGAGCTAGGAGCAGGCTTTCAGCCTCTTCCACCTTCGCCGGAGAATACTCGGGAGAGGCGAGGAGAGCCATCGCGCGGCCCAGCACTCCCTCGGGACCGCTTGACTGGGAGAAGGCAACCTCGGCGGCACCGGCATCGTATGAGGCGAGTGCCTGCCATCCGGACGGATTGGGACCGGCCACCGCGGAGACCGTTGCCGCGACGATCAGCGCGGTCGGGAAACAGCGTCGTTGCCGCCCCCGGAATGCTTCAGCGAGAGGTCTCGGCCGACCGTTTCTGGGAATCATGGAAACTTCGAACGTGGGCGGTGTTCTGTTCGAGCTTCCTGCGAAAGAAAGCCTTTGCTTTGTCGGTCTGTCCGGTCCGGATGAGCCGGAGGAGCCTGTCGTGTTCGCGGTAGAGGCTTTCCTGTTTGTCACGAAACGAGTCTCCATCTGAGCGGACAACCCCAAATCGGATGCCGAAATCGCGGAGGGGTTCGAGAATGACCTTGAAAAGTGAATTGCCGGAGAAGGAAGCCATGGTAAGGTGAAACTCCATATCCAGCTCGTAGAACTTTTCGATGGTATCCAGAGCGGGATCCTTCATTCGCCTCACGATGTCTTCCAGCTGTCGGATGCATTCCGGATCCTGTGCGCGGGTGACTCTTTCCACGCATTCCAGTTCAAGGACGGTACGCAGTTCCAGATAGTCAAAGATGCGCCGTTCGTTCAGGTAGAGTTTCCAGTACTGGGTGAAGACCCGACTGATCTCACTGTTGTGATCTTCGGTTACATACGTCCCGCTCCCGATCTTCGAATTGACCAGCCCCTGGGCCTTCAGGTTCTGGATGGCCTCACGGATAACCGTCCGGCTGACGCCAAATGACGTGCAAAGTTCCGGTTCGGTCGGTAGACGCGAACCGGCGGGAAAAGTCCCGGAAAGAATGGCCTGCTCAAGATGGAAGTAGACCTTCTCACTCAGGTTTTTCGGCTCTTTGAGGTTCGGGAATAGTGAATTTTTGTCCGGCATGGAAACATCAAGCTTCTCAGGAAGCTCCGGTGAAGCAAGATCAAGGAATCCTCCTGACGCTCCGGCCTGAAACGCGCCTGGGTCGATTGCTGGCCGGATGGGCCTTTTCCACCAACCATCTGTCGCGGTCAGCCTCTTAGAAGCGGTAGTTCAGGGTGAGTTTGGCGTTCCGTGGTGTTCCATAGTCGGCGAAGCGCGTTACATTGAAACCACCCGGCGAGTAGAGCTTGTCCGCCAGATTTTCCACGTTGAGCTGGATGCCGAGGTGTTCATTGACCGAGTAGGAGAGAAACAGATTGTAGAGGGTGTAGGACGGCCACCCGATAGTGCCGCTCTGGAGGCGGAATCCCTGGTGGTAGGCTCCACCGCCGACCGACAGACCCTTGAGCGGTCCGGAATCGATGTTGTACTTTATCCAGAAGCTTGCCGTGTCGTTCACGGAATTGTTGAGTCGGATTCCGGTTTGGGCATCCTTGATGTCGCCGTGGTAATAAGTGGCGACGAGCTGCAGTTGATCGATCGGGCGAAGGGCCAGCTCGATCTCAAACCCCTTGTTGTCCTGTTCACCTGCCGCGAGCCAGGATCCGGGATGATCGAAATCGGGCACCCGCAGATTGGTTACCGACAAGTCGAAATAGGTGACCGATCCCACGATGCGATCATCGGGAAGGCTGAATTTCACTCCTATATCAATGACTTCTCCGATCGTCGGCGGAAGGAAGTTGCCGGCAAAGTCCTGATTCGCCTGCGGCGCAAAGGTGGTCGAATTGTTGACAAAGACGGCGATCGATTCCGCCGGCCGATAGACGGCGCCGATCCGACGGGTGTTCTCGGTTTCCTTCTGTGCGAAGGAGGGAATGGTGGAACTGGTCAGGAGATCGTAGTTCCGGAAGTCGGTTTCGTTGGCGGCCAACCCGACGACAACGGCAAGTTTCCGTTCGAAAGCGTAGACCGTATGAGAATAGGCGGCGTGCAGGTATTGCTGATACAGGCGGAAGTTCGGTGTGTTCTCCGCAAGAGGAGCGAATAGATCCGCGGCGTCCGGACGCTGACGGTTGAAGACAGGATTCACCAATGAGATGGACCCGAGGTCGGCGGTCCTGCGGTAGCCGTCATAGGTCCAGCGATCTCCGTAGAGCCCGATGTAGGATTCCTGGTCCAGGCCGAAAAGCGAGTATTTGCCGACAATATCCCCGGTGAGGACATCGACGTAGCCGTAATTGCCATTATGAAAGTACATCTGACCAATGGTCATGTCGGTCCAGTTGGGATTCGAGGAATGGCGCACTTCGTAATCCGCGCGGTCGTGATTGTTCCGGGATGCGGCGACCTGGATGTCCCAGCCGTCGCTTAGCTGATGTTGAACGGTCAGCTTCAGCTTCTCGCGTGAGAAGGTTGCTTCCGACCAGTCTTCTTTCCAGTTCTGGTTCCGGCCGCTATCTGAACCGACATACAGCCCCGTCAGCTCCTCGTTGAAGAAATAGATCGGGACGCCGCCGGTCTTCTGCTCGCTCAATTCGCCCTGCAGGCGGAACACAGTTTGCGGCAACGTCAGCTGAAGAGAGGGGTAGAGGCCGGTCCGGTCATCCTTGTCGCCGGTGGGAAATCCATCGTCCTTTTGGACAACCCCCACCAGGCGGTAAGCAAGCTTGCCCCCCTCCATGATGAAATTCTCCGAGATCGGACCGGTCAGGTCGACTTCGCCCCGGTAGAAGTCTTCGGATCCCACAATCACCCGCAGGGACTCCTGCCGTTCCATCCGGGGCTTCTTCGTGTTCCGCACGATGATGCCCGCGAGGGTGGGGCGGCCGCCGAACATGACCGCAGCGGGCCCACGGAGCACTTCGTAAGAATCCGCATTGGCCGAATCAGCCGAGCTGAAGGTGTTGTCCCATAATCCGTCCTCTAGGATGACATTTGACCGGAACCCACGGATGTGGGGCTGACCGCCCTTGTGCTCGGCGACAATGCCTGCGGAGGCGTACTTAACGATATCCACCTCGTTGCGGTACTGGGCGACGTCGTCGATCAGGTCGCGGGGCACGATGGTGATGGCCTGGGGTATTTCGAGAAGCGACTTCCGTGTCTTGAAACCGGAAAGGGCCTGGTGACTGATGTATCCGGTCCCGTATGTCGATTCGACCTCGAAGGCCGGCAGTTCAATGATCTCCTCTTCGCGTGATCCCGGGTTTACCTGCTGCGCCGTGGCAGTCAGGGCGGCGATGGACGAGATGAGGGCGATGAGGCTGGTTCGTGGGGTGGGGTTCTTCATTTCTTGGGGTGGGTATTGAGGCTAATGATGTGGTGTAGAGAAATAATATGTATGACGTATTATTTGATCGCATGCCCGGAACGGATCTGTCAACTCGATTTCTGCCGTTCGAGCGGTTTTCCTCCTGGCATCTGCAGGCTTCCGACCTCCGCCCCTTTCCCTTCATGAAAAAATCCCTGATCAAGAGTAAGTTCCGGACCGGTGTACCCGCCCTGATCACCGGTCTCTATCATCCGATCGACATGTTTCCCCGTCACGCCGCGGCGGCCGGATTCGATGGAATCTGGATCGAGGCGGAGCATCACCTGTGGGAGATCCGCGAAATCCAGCGGATGATCTATCTATGCCGCCTAGCGGGGATCGATTGCCTGGTCCGGGTGGCGACCCGCGAGAAGGCGCGACTCTATCAGCTTCTGGAAGCCGGAGCCACTGGTCTGGTCATTCCACAGGTGTCCTCGGTCGATGAAGCATTGGCGCTGGCCGAGGCTGTGCGGTTCTTTCCGCAGGGCCAGCGGGGATTGGACGGATCGGGCATCGACGCGGACTTCTACCTGGGAGCCGATCCGGACTATCCGGAGCAAGCCAACCAGGAATCCCTCCTCTTTCTCCAGATCGAGAACAGCGAAGGCCTAGATGCGGTTGAAGGAATCGCTGCTGTGCCGGGCGTCGATGCTTTGTTCATAGGTCCAGGTGATCTCTCTCTGCGCCTGAACTGTAATCTGGATCCGGCCCTCCCGGTTCTTCGTGAGGCGGAAGCTAGGATTGTGGCGGCTTGTGTGGCGGGCCGAATCGCCTGGGGACGCCCGGCACTTGACGAGACCGACTGCCGGTACCTTCTTCAAGCGGATGTGGGTTTCGTCTCCTATGGCAGTGATTTCATGGCGGTGCTCCGGACACTCCCCCAATGGGGCGCTGAGCTTCGGGCGGGCCTGGCGGCGACCCATCCGGCGTCAATCCCAACCACCAGACGGGATGGCTGACGCCGGAACAACGGACAAATCCCTTCCGGTGCCGGGGTCCGCCTCTCGTTCCGGCCGTTCTTTCGAGACTCCCTGATATAAGTTCCCCGCTACCGGCAAACCTGTCCGAACCGATTATGCCCACACGTCCCCATATTTGCCTGACTGCTCACAAGACGGCACAACTCCGCTCGGTGGCCGAGGCTCGCGACGCCACGAAGACGGGTCTCGGTCGACGCTTGTGGGAAGGCATCCGCTCGCGGGCCGAGGCGGATCTCGATCGCGATCCCTTCACGCCCTGGTCAGAATTTCCCGAGCGTGAACCTATTCATGCCCGTCACAGGAATGCCGATTACACGGTCTGCCTCGCGGCCGGCCAGAGAATTCTCCGTGCCTCGCTCGTTCATCTTCTGACCGGAGAGGGTGCCTTCAAGGATGAGGCTCTCCGGCAGATGGCGTCGCTTTTTGATCCCGCGGATTGGCCGATGTGGTGCGACAAGGCCCACGTCCACCAAGGTTCACCACCGGCGGATCTCCGCACCGGCATGCTCTGTGCCGACCTTGCTCTTGCCTATGACTGGCTCCACGGATCGCTGAGCGGGCCGGATCGGCAGTTCATCATCGAGGGCATCGACCGCTGCGGCATTCAGCCCTACCTCGAGAGGCTTCCCGGGAAGCCGTTCTGGCTGACTTCGCGTCACAACTGGACGACCTGCGTGGTCGGGGGGCTGGGAATCGCAGGCATGGCCCTGGCAGACGATCATCCGGATTCCGGGCGGCTGATCGATATCGCCCTGCCGGTCATGCGCGACTGCCTGAGCGTCTATGGACCCGAGGGGGAATTCAATGAGAGTGTCGGCTACGCCGGTGCAATCCAGTTGCTGGTGAATTTCTATGCCGCTTGGCTTTACCAGACGGATGGGCGTGAGAACCTGCTGGCCTCGTGGCCCTTCCCGGAGGCCTGCCGCTGGGTCATGCATTTCACCAATCCTCCGGGATACGGGGTTCCCTTCGGTGACGCTCACCGGGAAACTCCGGTCGCGTCCCAGTATTTTGCGGCGGTCGCCGCGGCCACTCGTGACCCTCTGCTGCAGTGGTTCTTTGCCACCCACCACGAGACCGAGCAGGAGCGGCGTCACGACATCCGCCCGTTCCTCTTTTTCGACGACACTCTCGCGGCGAAGGCGCCCGGCCCTGGTCTGCCGCTCGGTCGCGCCTATCATGCCCACGGCCAATGCATCAGCAGCCGGACGGATTGGAATCCGCGGACGACGGCCTGTGTGGTCACGGGCAAGGCGGGTCGTGAGGTCAATCACGCCCACAACGACGTGGGCCAGCTCTGTATCGATGGCTACGGTGAACCATTGATTGTCGATCTGGGGGCGTGCCATTATCCGAGCCATGAATTCTACGACCGGCTGGAGAATTTCTACAATTTCTCGGGTTCGGGTCACAATATACCGATGATCGGGGAGCGCGATCTGAGAATGACGCCGGATGCCCAGGGCCGGATTGAATGGGCACGATTCGACCGCGATCTGGGTGCCTGCTGGCGCCTCGACACAACCGCAGCCTATGAGGGAGTCTACCGTGTCCATCGAACCGTGATCCACCTATTCCCCGGAATCGTTGCCGTTTCTGACCGGATCGACCTTTGCCATCCCGAACAGGTGGTCCTTCGCTGGCATACGGCAGATCGTTCGACTCCCTCGCCGGATGGGAGTTTCACGGTCACCGGCAAATCCGCCCGTCTGGTCGGGAAAATCGCCAGGCCCGATAGGGGGATACTGGAAATCCGGCGGGGCGAACATGCCTACCAGCCTCCTTACGATCGCAATCGGCTGGGCGAGCACCTTGTCCAGAAGCACGAGAGCTTCATCGAGGTCGTGACGACCGGGGAAAAGGTAAGGCTGATCAGCCTCTTTGCGGTCTTTCCGGGTGGGAGCCCCCTGCCTGGCTGGACCGATCCGGGTGGCGGAGTCTGGGCGATCGAGACCCCGGACGGATCAATTGAAGTCCGTGCGGGAGCAGAGGGTTTCACCGCCGCCAACCCGGGCAGGGGATCGCGGATCGATCGGCATCAATGACACGATCAGTCAGATTTTCCCGGCGGACCTGCCGCTGGGAGGAGTCGGAGCGAGTGGTTTCGGTTCCTACCGTGGAAATGCCGGGTTCGACACCTTTTCCCACCGCAAGAGTGTGCTGCAACGGGGCACCTTTCTCGATCCCGGGTTCCGCTATCCGCCGCACGGGACGGATCTCAAGCGGGTGATCCAGGGGTATCCGTGGTTGATGCGCTAGGGATGTATCCGGATGGATGTGATGGGGCATCCGGGAGTGGATGCTTGTTCTACGTTTTCCGCGGTCGCGGAAGACAGCCTACTGATGTTCGGGCCGGCCCGATGGCCAGGTCAGGTTGTGGACGGGGCTCAGGATTTCCAGAACGCGTTCCAGGAGTTCCGTGTCGATGGGATCCTCGATGTCGCGGACATTCTGCCGGACCCTGTCCGGATTGGCGGTGCCCACGATGGTCGTGCTGACATCGGGGTTGGCGACGGAGAACTGGAGGGCGAGTTTGCTGAGCGAAGCGCCCCGTGAGCGACAGAAAGCCGCCGCTTCGGCACACTTTGCCTTGAGCTTGCCGGGAGCGGGATGCCAGTCGGGAGGACCGGCGTCGCTGAGCAGACGCATGGCAATCGGTGCGGAGCTGAAGATCCCGACACCCTTGGATTTCAGGTAGGGCATGAGGTCACTCAGCGATGTGTCGTTCAGGCAATAGTGGCAGTAGGATTGGATCTGATCGACGTCGATTTGATCCATCACCCTCCGATAAAGACTCAGCGGCAGGCAACTGATGCCGACGAAACGGGCCTTTCCTGCCGCCTGAACCCTGCGGAGAGCCGGGATGGTCTCATTGACGATCAGGTCGATGCTCCCGAATTCCATGTCGTGGACCTGGATGAAATCGATGGTGTCGACCCCGAGCCGTTGCAGGCTTTCGTCGACGCTTCGCGTCACCCGTTCGGCGGAAAAATCAAAGTCGGCCTGGGTGTGGCCGTAGCGCCCCACCTTGGTCGCCAGGATATATCGTTCGCGGGAGATCTGTTTCAGGGCCTTGCCCAGAACAGACTCGGCCCGGGTCAGGCCGTAGAAGGGAGCCGTATCGATCAGGTTGATACCCTCATCGAGGGCGAGGTGGACGGCCCGGATTCCCTCTCCTTCGTCGATATCCCGGAAAACCGAACCAAGGGGGGAACCTCCGAATCCGAGGATGGAGACGTCGAGTCCGGTTTGGCCGAGTTTGCGGTATTTCATGGGGCTGATTCGATTGAGTGGTTCTATTTGGGAGAAGCGGTCTTGGTGGTTCCTGCGGCCGGCCGATGGGGAACGACGCGGTCTTGGACGGAAGAAGGCTAGCAGAATCTCGGGCGTCGCATCGAGGGTGAAAGCTTGCTCCGGGACCGGAAAGTCCTCCCGCAATCGGGCGACGTGGTGGCTCCCAGGGTGGGCTTGACTGAAATCCGGCCCGGGGCAGAATGCGCGGTCGTCGTTCCCCAGGGCGTTATGTCGTGAGGCGATGTGACCCGAAACCTGCAGAATACCCCCCATTCATCATGCGTCTTTCCCTGATCAGTACTTTTCTGGCCGGTGCTGTCCTGGCCGTTGTTTCAGTCACATTTGGACATGTGGAATCTTCCGAGGCTGAGGAAATCTCGATCGTGCCGGCACACGAGCGTGCCACGGCCAAAGACCTTGGGATGGCAGGACCCACCGAGACCAAGGGGGTCAGCGGAGTGGTGAAACTGGGTGCCATCTCCCTTGAGCAGGATTTTCCCGAGCTTGCCGATCGAAAGATCCGGGCCCGGGAGATCACCCTGTTGCCCGGGGGCACGGTTGCCGTGCATCAGCATGAATCGCGTCCCGGAGTGGCCTATGTGATCGAGGGAGAACTGGTGGAACACCGAAATGATCAGCCGGACCCGGTCATTCGACGGGCGGGAGACACGGCTTTCGAGCAGTCGGGCATCGTCCACTGGTGGGAGAACCGGAGTCAGGAGCCGGCCAGGGTCATGGTGGTCGACATTGTGCCGGTTGATCTGGAATAGCAGGCAGCCTCGAATGGCGCTGAATTGATGGGGGAGCAGGACCGTTCGGAGTTGTAGCCACGGCAAGGCACCTCGACACCGCGAGGTGGCTGGGGGACGACGGAAATCCGGAATTTCTGCCTAACTGGTTGCCATTCCGGACAACCCCTCACTTCTCGTGCTCCCGATGATTCCGGGAGGGGCCGTGGTGATGGTCGTAGCCCAAGGCATGCATGCGGTTGTGCAGACGCCGGTGGGCGGATTCTATGATGTGGCGCATCTCGCGGTAGCGGATGGTCTCCGCCCGGGTGCCCACGTTGTCAAGGAAGGCAAGGGTTCCTTCGATCTGTTCAAGGATGACGGCCGCATCGGCCGCCGAGAAGAAATGGGAATGCTCGATGCTCACCATCACGGGGGTTGAATGGGCCGCGATCATCTCGGGTTTGTCCGCATATTTCCCGCGCACCAGGAGGGCGAGCCATGAGCTCCGGTCGACCTTGACCGACCAGTTGCCCGAATCCTCCGACGGTTCGACCGATTGACTTTCACGGATCTCCCCGTTCACGACCAGGTCAACCCGGGTCATGGGAACGGTCACGCTGGCGAGCTTCCAGGAAACATCGACCGTGCCGCCGGTCGAGTTCATCTCGATCGTGCGGCCCATGGTCTGTCCATCGACGTTGAACTCCATGAGCGGGCCGTAGGTGCAGAAGGTTTCCTTGCGACGAACCGCGTCCATCCAGGTCTCGTTGGAGAATACCGTGTCCGGAGCCAACCTGGCATATGTCCGGATGGTGCCGACCGCGGTGGAGACGCTCATCTTGTCGGTGCCCCCCACGGCAGGGACCAGGTACCCGTTATTCAGATACTGGTACCAGGATGAGAGTGAATAGGGATCGATGCCCGAATAGTGATCGCCCCAGGAGCACATCTCGATGCCGTCAATTTCCTCGAGGACGAGGCTGGCGGCGTTTTCCATCCGCGGCTGCGGAAAGTGGGGCATGATGACGAGCCCGCCCTGTTGTCGGCATTGGCGGGCCCACTCGGTCAGGAGAATGTCGACCGGGTCGCCGATGGCGGATTCATTGGCACCGCCGCTGCACATCGGGGTGATCAGGTTTCCCTTGTAGCCGAGCAGTGAGATATGACCGAGGACATGCTGGCGGTTTTCGCTGCCGACCCGGACGAGAAACTCGCCGCTGCCGCCGGACTCCTTCGAGCCGAAGGTCGTTCGTCCATCAAAATCCCCCACGTTGGTCATGAGTTCGCCCCATTGGCTGGCGAGCAAATTGATCAGGTTCACACCTTCGGCCGCGCCTTCCAGCATGGCGGATCCCGGGGAGAGAAAATGCACGTGGGTATCGGCGGTAACCCAGCCGTTTTCCCGCCAGGGCAGAACCTTCTCCAACTTGATGGTGATCTCCCTGGTCTCCGGATCGACGCTCAGGATTCTGCGGATGGGACGGATCTCAAAACCCTTGGTCACTTCCACATGGATTTTGCCGAGGGGAAGATCGACCAGGGTCTCACCCGGTGTGTAGGCGCAAATATGCGAAGCCGATTCGTCACCGTGCCAAAACTCAGGCGCATAGTCTTCGAACCAGTTGTGATTCGGTTTTCGGTGGTGGTCGGTGGGCGGAAGGTATTCACCTTCGGATCCGTGGATATGGAGCTTCACCGGGACGGGCACGCCGGACTTCGCGTCCACCGTGCGGATGCAAACCCGCTGGTGAGCGGGTGGAACGATTCGTATGCCTTCCGAGCCTTGGCCGGCGATTCCGGATTCGAGCTCGTGGATGGCTGTTTTCTGTCCCCAGGCAAAGTGAAACTCCGCCTGGGGATGGGCGGAGAATTCGACCAGGAGTTCCTTTTCGTGGATCTCGGGAACCCGGTTGTGGCGGGTAGCTTCCCATTCGAGGTCGGGGTAGATCTTGCGGGGGTTGGCGGAAATAACGGTGCCTAGATCCATCTGAACCTGGGGGAGGAGGCCATTGGCATCCAATCGTGGGTCAAAAACCACGTCGTCAGGCAGCCGGACGACGGCCTTTTTCCGTCGCTCCCAACGGATCGGCGTTCCCCGGGTGAAGCCGGCGGTCAGGGCAAAGACGACCACCACGCCACTTCTGGGCAGAAGGCGGACTTCCCTCAGGAGAGCGTCCGGCCGCGGATTCCTAAAGGCCCAGATCCAGGTGACGAACGGCCCGCCGTCCGCGATATCCGCCCTGGTCTGCCCATAGCCCCAGGCCGTATTCGGACGTGATTCATCGAAAGGAAAGGGCTTGCGGCTGGGCACGCAGTTCGAGCAGTTCTCTCCCCAGGGCCGCTGGATGGGCCCGATCTCGTAACGCCTTCTGATCGGAACGGAGATTTCTTCACCGTCGGCAAAGACAAAGATGTAGTCGGCGGCGTGAACACTCATGCGCCCCTGGTCGGGAGTGGGGGGCATGAAACCGTCTGTATTGGGAATCTCCTTTCGGAGATCCGAGGTGTGGAGGAAGACGAACCAGGGCGCGGCGACGGGGTTATCCAGTTGAATCGCCCGTGGTCGTTGGGAGATGGCGGCGACGCCATCGATCCTGAACGGGATGCCCCAGCCGATGCAGGATTCGTCGGGCGCGTGTTCCCGGGCCCGGACAAACTCAGGCGACAGGATCTCGGGGTCTAATCCGCCGATCGACTCGGTCAGGTTGGTCTTGAGGGGCTGGAAGAGGGATGAGGCGGGACCGTCTTGGAATGCTCTCATGTGGTCAAGGGGTGCGGAAGCGACTATGACGGGACGGGCGGCCTGTGACAAGACGATCCCGGAGAACGTGAGCGGGAATGGGCGAGAGTCTGGGGATCCAATGATGGATCTTTGATCGATTGCCGGAAGAGGCGCGCCCAGCGGTCACGCCCTACCCGATGGGCGCTTTGAACACGTAGGGACGGACCGCTGGGCCTCCCATCGGTTTGCCGCAGAGCCCGCCGGATCACCTGATTTCCAGGACGGGATTTTCGCGATTGTCGATCGACCAGTGTGTCGTGGTCAGGGCATTGAGAAATGCGTGGTCGTGCGAGACGAGGAGCAAGGCGCAGGGACAGTCCTTGAGAGCATTTTCAAGGCACTCGATCGACGGCAGATCGAGGTGGTTGGTCGGCTCGTCCATCACGATCATCCAGGGGCGTCGGCGGATTCCCAGCGCGATGAGAAGCTTGCGGATTTCGCCCGGGCTGGGCTGGCCGCTCTCGAGCAACCGATCCGGACGGGAGCCAAGCCGACTGATCGTCTGCATGACCTGGCCAAGTTCCCGGCGTGGCAGCAGGCGAACCTGGTCGAGGATGGAAGAGGCATTCTTGGATGTGATTTCCTGAGGGAGAAGAAGCAGTTTCTCTTCAGGCCAGTCGAGCGATTCAATGATGAAGCGGAGGAGCGTGGATTTTCCGCATCCGTTGGGTCCCACCAGAGCAATGCGATCGGAGCGGGAAATGGTGAGCTGCGGGTGGCGCAGGAAACGTCGTCCGTCGAGAGGAATTTCGCCGGGTTCGAGATCGACCAGAGTGGGCCGACGGGCGGGTTCTGCCTCGACCCAGATACCGGTCTCAAACTCGCGGCTGGAGGTGCGGGCATTGCGCTGTGCTTCCAATTGTCCGAGCCGGCCCTTCATCTGGCTGAGCAGGCGTCCGGCCTTGCCGTCTTTGCCGCTGACGACTGCCCGATTCTGCCGTCCGCGGGCATCGTTGTCGTGCGGGTTGATGTGTCGATTGGATCTTCGTTTTTCAGCCCTGTCCGCCTCGGTGCGACGGCGTTTGAATTCCCGCTCGAGTTTCCGGTAAGACGTGACCAGACGTTCCTGTTCCGCTCGAATGGCCGAGTGTTCACGGCCTCGCTCCTCCGAGGCGCGGCTGTAGTTGCCCGGTCTCATGATGGCGCGGGGTGTCTCGATGAACAGACATTGATGGATAAGGCGATCGAGAAGCTCACGATCATGGCTCACGAGAAGTCCGATGCCCTGGTAGTTCTCGAGCGATGCGATCAGAAGCTCGCGGGCGCCGGCATCGATATGATTGGTCGGTTCGTCGATCGCGAGTATATCGGGATTCTGCCAGAGGGCGACGCCGATCTGGGCCCGCTTGCGCTCGCCGTGGCTGAGTTGGTTCCAACGGACGGGCCAATCGGGCGCCATCCCGAGTCGCGAAGCGATAGCCCAAGCCTCGGGATCGGATGAAGTCAGCATTTCCTTCAGCGCGGCTGGAGCTTGATCCGTCCGTTGCGGGCAATAAGCGACTGTTCGCGGAATCCGGATTGTGCCCGAATCCGGCTCGAGCCGGCGAGTGGCGAGATGGAGCAGGGTGGATTTGCCCGAGCCGTTGGGACCGACGATTCCGGTCCAACCCGGAGGAAAATCAAGTGACAGGTTCTCGAAGAGGACCGATACGGTTGACTCGTGGGAAAAGCAAACCTGATCGAAGATCAGATGAAAGGCCATGGCGAAGGAACACGTTAATCATGAAAAGCATACGCCGCCTGAACGGGGGCGAGGTAAAATCGGCCGCGAGGTGCGGCCACCGATGGGGCTTTTCAGTTCCTGCGCATGATTGACTGGATTCAACTGGCCTGGATGATGGGCACTGCCCTCAACCCTACCGATCCTGAAATTGGCGAACCAGGCGGCACCTGGCAACTTGGAAAAACGCCGGTCTGTTTCCGCGTCTTGACCGAGCTGTCCGGGTCTGGTTTCGTGAGGGCATGGAGGGAAATCAATCTGTCCCCGGCTCCGGATCCCGCGAACGCCGATTCGTGACCACAGGCGTTGTTGGCTGGCTTGTTGTCTTTGCCTGGTCGTTCATCAGCACGGCGGTGA
Source organism: Opitutaceae bacterium (assembly GCA_041395105.1). NCBI lineage: Bacteria > Pseudomonadati > Verrucomicrobiota > Opitutia > Opitutales > Opitutaceae > Opitutaceae bacterium. The sequence continues at coordinate 53,609 of JAWLBB010000006.1, forward strand.
TCGAACCGACCGGCGACGGGTTTACCCGCGGGCTGAATCGCCTGGAGGGTTTCTTCCTGTGGCAGATGGGAGCCCTCGTCGTCGCCCTGGTCCTCATGGTCTACGGCATCGGTCGTTTCAAACAACAGCGGGGGTGGCGATGGTTGAGCCGCTTGCCCCTGATTGGAGAGCTGGGGCTGGTCCTTTTTGTAATCGGAACATTCGTGGTGTTTTCCCAGAAACAACGACAACATGAGGCGGCCTATCAGGCCGGGATGCAGAACAAGCCGGTAGCCGCACCGTCTGAAGCATCGAGTCTGTCAACTGAAGCAGATTCTCCTGCGGAACCGCCGATCGAGTTATTCCGGGGCGTTTACCGCAGCGGGTTTGAGTCGAGTGAGTTCCACCCGCTGGAACCGGGTCTCAAGGGGCCGTGGTGGCTGGAGGCGGACGGGTCCAACTGGGAGGCGCTTCAGTCGCACATGACCGAACGCCCGGGTCGCGGTTCGTCAGTTACGGTGATCCTCTCCTTTACCGGACGGAAGGACACAGGAGGCGAATACGGCCACCTTGGCGCATTCGATACGCGTGTTGTCGTCGAATCGATCACAGCCATCCGACCGATTTCGGAAGCCGAATACGAGCTGGTTCTCGAATCCGTCCGCTAGAATCAGTCCTGCCTGATCCGCTGCCGGGTCGGGCGGGACTCGTTTCGCCAGCGGAGGATGGCGGATGTCCCGAAAGCGATCACCGCAACGATGCCACCCATGATCAACACGTCCATCCAGGAGGTTGCTGCTCCGTGTGGGTGGCCGTGCGGGTAGGCGGCGGTGTGGCCGAAGGAACTGGCGCTGAGGAGGACGGCAAAGAGGGGAAGAATGAAAAGCCGCTTGGTCATGGTCGTGTTGTTCTTGATGGCCGGTTGATGAAGATCTGGAAGAGGTTAAGCAGGATCAGGCAGAGATAAAGCTCAAATTCTCGCCCTCCGGAGCTGTAAAAAGGGTCCTGACTGATGGTTGAGTTGGTTTTGTGGGCAGAATCGGGCGCCATCAACAGAGACCTTGGATTCCGTTCAGGGTTCCGGCACGCTTTGTGTTGTTCGGGAGTTTACCCATGTCTTGAGTTTCGTCAATGGTTTGCACGGTGACCGCGCGGCGATCCACGGGCAAACCGTCGGTGCACGCCTGGCCCGGTTTCTGTTGGAAAGCCATTCCGCATGCCCGGGGAAGCTACCGTGGATCTCGTGCTGCTTTATGCGTGGGGCGAACCCCTCAGACCTCGATACTTTTTACAGGACGCTGCCGGCCGCGCGGCGGATCCGGTCGACGGTCCTCTTCAGGTCGGCCGCTTTCGCGTCATGTTGATTCCCGAGCATGACGGTCCGCCTGAGTATATCCAGGGAGACCGGGCACATATCGCGATGATAATCCGTCCGGCACCCTCGGTTGGCCTCCATCTTGAATGGGTCGAGAGCCGGGTGGATATGGCCCCGTTTCGCGAGGATCGGCTCCCATTCGTGGTAGGTGTGGCGTCCGGTATCCACCACCTGGTTGCCGTCAGTCAGGCTGGCGAATGCCCTGGCCTGTTCTTCGGACGGGAACTGGAAGAAGACGAAGGTGGCGCATTCGCCGTCGGGATCGTTGACGGGAGAGGGCATCAGGCCCGAGCCGGCGAGGCCCTCTAGGATCCGTGCCTTGTTACGCCGCAGGTTCCGGATGAAACCGGGCAGCCGTTTCAGCTGGGCGCGGAGCATGGCTCCCTCAATCTCGGAGATCCGGGCGCTCGAGGCGCAGAAAGAAGGCTCGCTGCGTTTTCCTTCCCAGAAGAAACCGCAGGCATCGGTATGCATGACCACCCTTTCATGGGCCCGGCGTGTCTTGGAGAGGACGGCGCCGCCTTCCCCGCAGGTGATGTTCTTGAAGTAGTTGAAGCTGTAAACCCCGGCATTTCCGAGGGAGCCGACCATGCGGCCCTGGTAGGAGCCGCCGATGCACTGGCAGCAATCCTCGATGACAAGGATCTTGTGTTTGCGGGCGATCCTGAGGATCGGCTTCATGTCGCAGACAAGTCCCCACATATGGACAGGGATGACGGCGCGGGTCCGGGGGCCGATGGCTTTTTCCAGGGCCATGGGGTCGAGGGTGATCGAGGCGTCGATGTCGACAATGACCGGGATGGCGCCGCAGGCGATCACGGCCATGGCGGTGGCCAGATAGGTGTGGGCGGGGACGATGACCTCGTCTCCGGGGCCGATGCCGAGACTGGCCAGGGCGGAGGTCAGGGCGGTCGTCCCGCTGGCCGAGAGCTGGACGTATTTGCCCCCAAGATAGGTGGCGTATTCTTCCTCGAATCGTTTCGCTTCTCCACCCGGGTGATAGCGGAAGAGTTTCCCGCTGCGCAGGACGCGGGCCATGGCGCGGATTTCAGGTTCGCCGACTTCAAGCATGATGGGATTGGGTTGAGCGGATGTACCGGGCAACGGCGCTGAAGGTGTCGATCCAGACTTCGCCGTTCTTGTCCCGAGCCCATTCGCAAATGGCGGTCAGGGTCTCCGGGAGAATGCCTTGCGGATGGTCGATCGTGATTTCGTGGCCGGTCAGGACCACCCAGTCTCCGGCCCGGAGCCCGCTTTCGAGCATGGGCAGCACTTCAGCGGGAAGGAGGCGATCAATGCCGCAGGACCAGGTCTGGGCCAGGTCCACCTGAAACGGATTGGCATTGGGATCATGAGTGTAGAGACGCCCGGCGATGAACCGCTCGGCCACCAGAGGGATGTAGCTCCGGGTGTCACGCCCCCGCCCGACAGACGTGTGTCCACAGGGGTAGGCAAATGAAGTCGGTACCGAACCGAGTCGTTCGGCGATCCATGCATTGGCGTCATCGAGTTCCCGGGCCATGCGCTCGAGATCATAGTCTTCCAGGGCGTTCCTGCGCTCCCTCACGAACTCAAAGCATTCCGAACAGGGATGCGTCATGGTGTGATTGCCAATCTCGTGTCCCCTGGCCGGAACCGTCTGCCATTCGGCGAGGCGGTCTCCGACGAATTCCGGACTGACGAAAAACGTCCCCTTTATTCCGAATGAATCGAGAATCGGGATGCCGACATCCAGTTGAGTGGTGCGGGCATCGTCGAAAGTGAGGGAGACGGCGGCTTTGGCGTTGTCGGGCCAGGAGAATCCAGGCATGGGAGGTAAGGGTTGCGGGTGATGGCATTACGCCTCCTGGGGGCGGTCGTGGCAAGCCATCGCGATGCGGGCAGGGCGCGGGCAATCGCACTTGCGCGCCGGGCCGTGCCTCAACCAGACTTGCCGTTATGTCCTGGGTCTACCTCCTCATCGCCGGTCTCTTGGAAATCGTCTGGGCCATCGGGCTGAAATTCACCGCCGGTTTCTCACGACTCGGCCCGAGTGTGCTGACCGTCGGCGCGATGATCGCCAGCTTCGTCTTCCTCGGGCAGGCGCTCAAGACGATCCCGGTCGGCACCGGCTACGCGGTCTGGACCGGCATCGGGGCGGCCGGCGTGGCCGTTATCGGGATGGTCTGGCTGGGAGAGTCACGGGAGATCCTGCGCATCCTCTGCATCGGATTGATCGTGGCGGGGGTCATCGGACTGCGGGTCTTTGCCCCGGCCGCACCGTAGCGAGCTGACCAGGGCGAGGCCATGAACCGTATCCTTATCACCGTCATCCTGCTTGGCTGCAGCAATGTCTTCATGACATTTGCCTGGTATGCCCACCTGAAGAACCTGTCTCATCGGGTCTGGGTCATCGCCGCCTTGGTCAGTTGGGGGATCGCGCTCTTCGAATACCTGCTCCAGGTGCCGGCCAACCGGATCGGACACCAGGTCATGACCGTGGGGCAGCTGAAAATCCTCCAGGAGGTGATCACCCTTTCGGTCTTTGTCCCGTTTTCCGTCTTCTACCTGAAGGAGAAGATCACATCGGACTACTTCTGGGCCGGGCTCTGCCTGCTCGGAGCCGTCTTCTTCCTTTTCCGACGGAAGCTTTTTGGAGGGTGACCGCGGGACCCGTGCGGTTCGGCGAAGTGGATTGACAGAAGTTCAGGTAATAGATACGATAAGGGTTTCTTACGTAGCCCCGTATTACCATGAAACATTTGCCATCAGGAGGGACGGTGGGAGTGCTGCTGGCCGCAGTGGTTCCCTTTATTGTATCGGGCTCGGCTTTTGCCGAGGTCAGTCTGGAAGAAATCGGAAAGAACCCGGACTTGTGGCCGGATCAGGTCACCATCACGGAAGGTGTCAGCTTTGGCCCCGGCTGGGATTTCAATGCCGGCATGAAGGTCGATCTCTGCGCCGTGATGAATGGCGAGGCCGTTTTCATCCACCGCAACGAGGTGTTCCGTCTTGAGCCGGAATTCACGGACCTGGTGGCCCGGGCCGGCAAGATCGCCGAGGGCGGGGTGCCAACGGCTTCGGGCAAGCCGCGACTGGTCGACTACCTGGTCAAGAACGGAAAGACGGTCTCTTCCGGAAACCTGGCGCCTGTATCCGATGATGCCATACCAAGCGGCGCTCTCTACGTGGTCTATTATGGGAACGGCGGTTGCGGCTGGTGCAAGTCGGCCCGTCCGTTCATGGACGCGATGCTCGAAATGATCGAGAACCACAGTCCCGGAAAGATCCAGCTCGTCCATGCCAACAGCGATACGAACAGTGCCGCCATGCGCCGCTATGCCATGACTCTCGGGGCGGGTTGGATTGTCACGGAGCCGCAGGACAAATGGCTCACCCAGAACATCCTTATCCAGGGCAAGATGGGGGACTTCATCAACTTCCCGACCGTGGCCCTCTACACGGAGACGGGGCGGCTGATCGCCAGGGGTAGCCGCGATGAAAGGGAGGGGATGAAACCCGTTGCCGACGTCCTCATGAAGCTGGACCAGATGCTGGTTGCCGGTTCAGATCCGGCAGGTGCCGTGGCCATGCGGGAGTGAGACGGTAGTTGCCGAGGAAGGATTCCTGGCACTTCGGCACGGCGAAGTGGCCACATCCCGATCCATCGGCTGGGTGTCGCCAAGCAGCTGCGCCGGCCTTCCGGTCTTTGCGTTTGCTCGGGCGAATCGACATTCAGAGCCGAAAAGGCTGTACTTTTGAACACCTATTTGCTTCAAGCTTGGGATGGCCAAGCGATATGAGTTGACCGAGGAGCAGTTTGAACAGATTCGTGATGTCTTGCCTGGCAAGGCCGGAGACCCCGGACGCAGCGCTGAAGACAACCATCGATTTCTCAATGGAGTGATGTGGGTTCTTCGCAGCGGAGCGCACTGGCACGACATGCCGGAGCGATATGGGAAATGGAAGACCACTCACAAGCGGTTCAGCCGCTGGGCCAAGACGGGGGTCTGGGAGGCGGTGTTTGAGCGATTACTCAAAGATCCCAAGAACCAATACGTGATGATCGACTCGACACTCGTTAAGGCTCACCAACAGGCCGCAACGGGGAAAAGGGGGCTCACGACCAGGCTCTGGGGCGATCCCGTGGAGGACTGACCACCAAGATCCATTGGCGAGATCCGCGTGTTCGAGCTTCCCGGGCATCCCTTCTTTGTGGGTACGCTCTTTGTGCCGCAGGCCCGGTCGACCGCGGGGAACCCGCATCCGCTGGTGACCGGGTTTATCGAGGCCGTCTCGCGACGAGCGTGAAGGCCGACTGAAGGAATACTCGCGCAGAGACGCGGAGGTGCAGAGACAGGGCCAACTCAATCCGGCACCGGTTGATCCTCTGCGTCTCTGCGAATCGAGTTCGCGTCATCGCGGACGGGCGCGAGATCAGTCGGTTCCGGCTTTTGACCGAACCAAGAGGAAGCCAGGTGCCTCAGGCTTGGGGATTCGACTTCGTTGAGCAGGTGCTCCAGCCAAAAGGAAGGTAGGCGGGGCAGACACCGACGACTCCGGTGAGGAGCGGCAGGAGGCCGATCAGGCCCCACCAGCTTTGATAGAAATAGCCGGCAATCAGGATGGCGAGACCGGCGATGATACGGATGACGCGGTCGAGGGTTCCTTCGTTGGTTTTCATGGATGGATCGGGGATGGATGGATGGTTTGGATGTTACCCGATTTATCACGGATGTGAAGCCGATTGGGTCCGTCGTGATCATTCTTCTCGTTGCGGCAGGGTGTCGTCCGGATTCGAATTGCACTGATCCTCACTTTCGGGCTATATCTCCTGACGCTTTGTCCCGCGTCTGAGCTTATGAAAACTGAAAATGTCGTTCGCGCCATGGCCGGAACCATGGCCCTCATTGGTCTGGCCCTCGCCCATTGGGTGCATCCCAACTGGATCTGGCTGACGGTATTCGTCGGCGCCAATCTGTTGCAATCGGCCTTTACCGGATTCTGTCCGGCTGAGTTGATTGTCCGCAAGCTGAAGGGCGAGACTGCCTGAAGGGGTCGGCAGGGAGACGGGCCGGCGGCCTGTCGCACCGCGGAAGTCCTCCGTTTGAGGCCCCTTGGGGGCGCTCCTTAAGCCGGAAAGTCCAGGGATTCGGGCCTTGCTCAGGGCTCATGATTTGATAATTATCAAATCACAGGTTGTCCTGTTCCCCCAATGTTGAAGAACCCTCTTTCCCTTCTGCTGATTGCCCTGTCGGCGGTGTTCGCAGTGTCACGTGGCCTGGCTCAGGAGACCCTGCTGGACGAAAACTTTAGCGACGGCGAGCTGACCGGCGGCTCGGATCCGCTCGATGCCACCTGGTTTGCGGCGACAGCTTCGACGGCTGCGATCGTCGACGATGCGGCCGGATTGGGGGCGGGCAATGCCCTTCAATACCTGAGCAGCGGCAACTTTTCGCGGGTGACCGCCGCCCTTGACGCACCGATCGCCCTGGCGGAGGCCGGTGACCTCATCACGATCAGCCTTCGGCTGCGAATGACCCGGTTCAGTGCGTCGAACGACGGTGGTTTTCGTTTCGGTCTGCACAACGATAGTGGAGAGCCGATCACCGGGGCGAATCTCGGGCAGAGCTGGACCGACCTGACCGACGGTTGGGATGGCTACTATTTCCGGATCGGCGTGGGAACGGCCGCGGGCATGCGCATCTACAAGGACCTGCCGGTCGCGGGCAACAGTGCGATGGGAGGCAGCGGCGACGTGACTGTGGGCAACGGAACGGCGGTCGCCCTGGATGACATGGCCGTGCACACCGCCCGGATCGAGATTGAGCGGACGGCCGGCAGCCAGAACGAACTCCGGTTTTTCTGGGACGGTGTCCCGATGGTTTCAGCAACCACCACGACAAGCGGTGGAGAAATGAGCGCGTTCACCAACCTCACCATCGGAACCGGGAGCACGGAGGTGGATACCGTGGTCGATGACATCAGGATTACCCTGGGAGAGGGGACGACGGTGGTCGAGCCGATCGACCTGCAGGCCCGCCTGGTCGACTGGACGCGGGCCGGCGTGGAAGGCGGCATCCCCGACTATGCCAACATCATCGATTTTGGGGAGGCGGGTGGTGACGCGACCGGTCAGGTCGACAACACAGCGCGGCTGCAAAGCCTGATCAGCAACCTGACCGAGGATACCGTCATCTACTTTCCGGCGGGCGTCTTTCGTTTTGACCGGAGAATCCGGCTCGCGGACATCTCCTCCCGCGATCTGCCCGGCGTCATTCTGCGCGGCGCCGGGACCCGGGACACCAAGCTGCTCTTCATGGACCCGGTGGCGGAGGATTCCGGTCTGTTCGATGTATCGGGCTATGCGATCGGAGCGGACATCCCGATTGTGACGGGACTGACCAAGGACTCGACTTCGATCACCCTGCAGTCGGCGGCGGCTCTCATGGTGGGCGACTGGATCGCCATCCGGCAGGACAATGACTACGATGCCATGGCGACGACCCGGAACATTCCCGATTACCTCGACTCGATCGACAACGCGACCGGCTATGCGAGACGCGTGGTCGGGCAGGTGGTCAAGGTGACGGCGATCGAGGGGAATGTCGTGATGCTGGATCGCGGCCTGCATCTCGATTTCACCTGGGCCAATCCGACCGTGACCCGGGTTCACATGATTGAAGGGGTCGGGTTCGAGGACCTTACCCTGGAGAACGGCCTGGCCTCGGCCAAGCGGATGAATTCTGATTTCCTCTATGCTGCCAATTGCTGGATCCGGAACGTCCACAGCCTTATGGCGATGCGGTTCCATGTCGCCACCGAACTCTGCGCCAACCTCACGATCAGCGACTCCTTTTTCAATGATGCCTTCCGGCATGACGGGGGCGGGCACGGTTACGGGACGCTGATTGCGGACACGACCACGCACTGCCTGATCGAGAACAATGTTTTCCAGAAACTGCGTCACTCGATGATCTGGAAGGAGGGCGCCACCGGTAATGTTTTTGCCTACAATTACTCCTTCGGAGGAGAATGGGATTCTTCCGGGGTTCCGCCGGATTTGTCGGGCCACGGGCACTACGCCTTCGCCAATCTGCTTGAGGGAAATATCGTCGAGTATGTCCATGCGTCCGACTACTGGGGGCCGATCGGTCCGAATAATGTTTTCCTGCGCAACCGGGTAACCCTTCGCGGGATCGATATTGATGACCGAACGTTCGATCAGAACGTCATCGGCAATGAATTGGTTTCGTCATCTTCTCCCTTTGTTGCGTTCGATGGCACGTCGACCGGCGGATATGCCCACGGAAACAGCGAGGACGGGGTGATTGTCTGGCGACCGGGCGAGCCGCAGGAGGTCGCAGAATCCTATTTCTATTCCGGAAAGCCCGCATTCTGGGACATCCCGGATCCCTGGCCCTCACTCGGTCCCGAGCAGACGGCGGGCACCTATACGATTCCCGCCAAGTACCGTTGGGACAACGGCCTGATGGAGGAGTTTGTCGCTCCCGTTCCCGAGATTTCGGGACAGCCGGTGAGCGCCGCAGCGGAGATGGGCGGCGGGGTCGTTTTCAGTGTGGAGGCCCGACTGCTCGGCGAGGTCGATTTCCAATGGAAGAGGGACGGGGTTGATCTGAGCGACAACGGCACCGTGAGTGGGTCAAAAACCCCGTCGCTTGTCCTGAGCGATGTTTCCCTGGCGGACCAGGGGATCTACCGGCTGGTCATCACCAATCCCCGAGGTTCCACCACCAGTGATCCCGCCCTGCTTTCACTCTGGTCGCCGGACGACGGGGTTCTCAGCAACCTCTCAACCCGGGGCCAGGTGCTCTCACCCCCCAATATCCTCATCGGCGGCTTTGTCATTGTGGGGGACGCGCCGAAAACGATGTTGGTCCGCGGCATCGGACCGTCGATGGGGACGTTCGTCGGGCCGGAAAAAGCCCTGCCCGATTCCATGATTTCGTTGACCCTCAACGGTTCGAAGATCCTCGAGAATGACGACTGGGGGACGCAGCCGGATGCCGAGGCGATCGCCTCTCTCACCGCTCAGGTGAGCGGGTTTCCTCTCGAGCCCGATTCAAAGGACGCCGTGCTCCTGGCCGATCTGGGCCCGGGTGTTTACAGCGCACGCCTCGGGGCCAAGGAAGGTTCCGGGATCGGCCTGGTCGAGCTTTACGATGGGGGCAGTGGGAGCGGTGATTCGCGGCTGATGAACATCTCCACCCGCGGTCGGGTCGGCCTCGGCGATGCGGTCATGATCCCCGGTATCGTGGTGACCGGGAATTCCCGCCGTTTGTTGATTAGGGGAGTGGGCCCGGAATTGGCGGTGTCGATCGGATTGGATCCGGATGAAGTGCTGGCGGACCCGGTCCTGACCCTGAAGGACGCGGATGGCCTGATCGTCACAACCAACGACGATTGGGGCTCGGGCGGCGACGCGGAGATGATCACGATGGTTTCGCAGCAGGTCGGCGCCTTTCCGCTGACCCCGGGCAGCGCCGATGCGGTGCTGCTGGTCGATCTGCCGGCCGGTGTCTATACGGCCAAGGTGTCTGATGCCACCGGGGGAGAGGGGATCTCCATCGTCGAAGTCTACGCCGCGCCGTGAAGCAGGCGGAATCCCCGGCATAAGAACAATTTAACGAAATTGTTTCTTGTCATGACGCCCGCTAATTTATATTTATAAAATCAATTGCCCGCCTGAACCCCTGAAATCCATGAAACACACCCTGATCCCCTTGGTGTTGGCCCTGTCGCTGACGCCCTTCCTATCTGCGCAGAACTATTACGAAAACGACTTCGAGTCGGACACGGTCGGTGAAGTGCCGGCGGGTGACATGATCACTTTTTCACCCTCGACCAACACGACCGAGAACGGTGCGGTCGTTGTCGACGCGACCTCGACGCCGGCCAATCCGCTGTCGGGCAAGTCCCTCTATATTTACGATCTCGGGTCGAGCCCGACCCATATGCGTTTTCCGTTCAACGGGGGCGTCAATGTGTCGAACCTGCGGGTGGATGTGGACTTCCAGCGGTCGTCGGTGCCCGACGGGCTCGACGACGAGAACATCCGGGTGCAACTGGCGGTTGGCCGGGCGGGTGACGCGCTGAACAATTCGGATTTCCGCCCCTTTGAAGTGCGCCTGCAGAATCGGGGCAAGATCCAGGTCAACAGCATTGACGGGACGGTCACGGCGGCCGATTACCTGACCGATGCGCCCAATCACCTGACCCTGCTGATCAATTCCCACGACACCGATTCGGTGGCGGTAAACGATGCCACCCTCGGGATGGTCACGGTTCAGCCCAACACCATGCAGCTCTTTCTCAACGACTCGTTCGTGGGGGCCTATACCTTTCACCAGACGCCGGATCCGGCCAACGCGCCGCAGATCGACTTCTACGCCGAGAACAATGATCTGGGTCAGTTCGCGCTTTACCAGGACTCGTCGCGCACCGGCGGTATTGTCTTCGACAACCTGAAGCTGGCGGGGCTGGTCTCAGAGCCCCCGCCTCCGGTCACGGATAAGTATTTCGAAGCCGATTTCGATACGGACACGGTGGGCGAACAGCCATCCGGCGGTTATACCTTCTCGCCTTCCGGCAACACCGGAAACAACGGCGCGGTTGTCATCGATGCGACCTCGACGCCCGCCAATCCGCTGGGTGGGCAGTCGCTGCTCATTTACGATTACTTGGGCGACCTTTCCAATGGGGATCCGACCCATATGCGGAAGCCGTTCAACGGCGAGAATGTTTCCAATCTGCGGGTCGATTTCGATTTCCAGCGCGGCAGCCTGGAGACCGATGCCACCGATCCACTGGACACGGATACCCGGGTTCACTTTGCCGTTGGTCGGATCGGTGATTCGCTGAACAACTCGGATTTCCGACCCTTTGAGATCCGCATCGCGAACAACGGAACAGTGGTCGTGAACTCGATCGCGGGTTCGACGGCAGGTGACGCCTACCTGTTGGATGCCCCCAATCACCTCACGCTGCTGATCAATTCGCACGATACGAACTCGGTGGATTACGATGATCCGACTTTGGGAACGGGCACGGTGTTGCCCAACAACCTGCAGGTCTTCCTCAACGACTCCTCAATCGGAACCTATGTCTTCTTTCAGACGCCGGATCCGGTCAACGCGCCGCAGGTCGACTTTTATGCGCAAGACAACGATCTCGGTCAGTTCGCTTTCTACCAGGACAGCAAGCGCCAGGGCGACCTGGTGGTGGACAACCTGGTCATCGAGAGCCTGCTGGCCAGTGTGACCACACTCCCGGCACCAACCGACCTCGCGGCCACAGCCGAATCAGCCGTGGCGGTCAGCCTGGGTTGGACTGACAATGCGACCGATGAAACGGCCTATGTCGTCGAGCGCAAAACCGGTGATGGTGAGTACAGTGTGATCGCCGAGTTGGCCGCCGACGTGGAAGGCTATCTCGACGAGACGGTGCTGCCGGAAACGACCTATACCTACCGGGTGAAGGCGGCCACCGCGACGGTTGAATCGGAATACTCCAATGAATCCGAAGTGACCACGCCGGAACAGGTCGAGCCTCTGATCGTGGGGCAGAACGTCCCCAACCTCGTGGTTTCCGGTGACGACGCCATGGTGACGATCACTTCCCTCGGCCGCGCTCCACTTTCCTACAAGTGGTACACGGGGGTTTCCGGTGATACGTCAACTCCGATTGCTGGGGCGGAATCCGCGACGCTCTCCCTGGAAGGGATGACCGCGACCACCCAGGTCTGGGTGGAGGTCACCAACACTGAAGGAAGCGCAAACAGCGAGACCATCACGGTCAAGGTTAGGGCGCCGGTCAACAGCGTCGTCACCAGTGAGTCCGAGCTCAACGCCGCCATCGCGGCGGCAGGACCGGGCGACACTATCCTGATGGCGGCCGGCACCTGGGAGGATCTTGTCATCCGACTGGTCGGCGAAGGCACGGAAGCCCATCCGATCACCCTCGGGGTCGAGACGCCCGGATCAGTCATTCTGACCGGAGCTTCCAGGGCCGAGATCGGGGGCACCTGGCTGGTCCTTCGGGATCTGTCCTTTGAAGGTGCCTACACCGGGAATGACGACGAGATCGTCCAATTCCGGCAGGGATCGGGCAACCTGGCCAATCATTGCCGGGTGACCAATATCAGTATCGTCGACTATATTCCCGCCAATGGCGATCGGACCTTCTGGATCTCCTTCTACGGGACCTACAACCGGCTCGACCACAGCTACCTGAGCGGGCACAATGTCAGTGGCGTGACCGCAGTGGTCTGGCTCGACGGCAGCCCGAACCATCACCGGATTGATCACAATCAATTCGCCAATCGCATCTTTGGCGGAGAAAACGGTTGGGAGACCATCCGGATAGGAACGAGTGAGTATTCCATGAGCAGTTCACAGACCACGGTGGACCATAATCTGTTCACCCGGGTGGACGGGGAGATTGAGATCATCTCGAACAAGTCCGGGGACAACATCTATCGCTACAACTCGTTCGTCGAAAGCCAGGGCACCCTGACGCTCCGTCATGGAAACCGGTGTATCGTGGATTCAAATACGTTCTACGGAGGTGGACGCGAGGGCACCGGCGGAATCCGGGTCATCGGCACGGACCACCTGATCATCAACAACCACTTCGAGGCGACCACGGCCCGGGACGGGGCGGCCATCACGGTCTATTCGGGAGTCAGTGGCGGTCCTCTCGACGGTTATTTCGCGGCCGACCGTGCGACCATCGCCTTCAATACGTTTGTCGACAATGTCGGACTGGCGATCGACGTTGGAACCGGCCTGGGGACGAGTGACCGGACCGTGCTCCCGACCGGGATCCGCGTGTTCAACAATCTGTTGACCCGGACCTCGGCCAGCACGGCCGCCTTTGTCGGCGGGGAGAACCCGGAGGACCAGGCCTGGACGAAGAACATGATCCACAACGGGACGGCCGGGATCGATTCGGTCGACGGGTTTGTCACCGCTGATCCGCTCCTGAGCTGGAATGCCCTCCGTCAGTTGGTGCTGCCGGCGTCCGACGGTCCGGTGGCCAGTGCGGCGGCCCGCGGAATTCTCACGGTCGCCCTGGATATCGATGGCAAGGCCCGTGGTTCGGTTCAGGATATCGGGGCGCATGAAGTGTCCTCGGATGAAATCCTGGCGTCGGTGGGTCCGGTCAGCGCTGTGGATACGGGACCGTCCTTCCTCGGGCCGAAACGGGTCCCGGGCGAGCCCAATGCCCGGCTGGTCAACAACTCGACCCGGGCCATCTCCAATACCGGCGAGGCTTTGCTCATCAATGGATTTGTGGTGGCGGGAGCGGATCCCAAATCGGTGCTGATCCGTGCGGTCGGGCCGGGGTTGAGCGCCTACTCGGTGACGGATCCCATGCCCGAGCCGGTTCTCAGGCTCTTTGACGCGTCGGGGTCGATTGTTGAGTCGAACACGGGCTGGCAGACCGGGCCGGAGCGGGATCTGGCGGAGGCCGCGGCGGTGGTCGGGGCGTTCGCGTTGGAGGACGGCTCTCTCGACTCGGCCTTGCTCACGACGCTCTGGCCGGGGGCCTACACCGCCCAGGTGACTCCGGCTGAGGGAACGGTGGGCACCGTCTTGCTCGAGATCTACGACCTGACCGAAGCCGCCAGCGTCATGACCAACCAGTCCTCCCGCGGTGAAGTCGGTGTTGGTCAGGAAGTGCTCATCACCGGATTTGTCATTGGCGGTGCGGATTCGCGCCAAGTGCTCGTTCGCGGCGCCGGGCCCGCGTTGACGGGATTTGGCGTGACGACCGCCATTGGCAACCCGACGCTGGAGATCATCGATGCGGACGACGTTTCGGTGGCGGCGAATGACGACTGGTCGGACAGTGCCGAGGCTGCTGCGATCGAAGCCGCGGCGGAGGTGGTCGGGGCTTTCCCCTTTGCCTCGGGCAGTCAGGACGCCGCGATCCTCATCACTCTGCCTCCGGGAGTCTACACGGCCCGGGTGAAGGGGGTCTCCGGGGATACGGGGACGACCCTCGTGGAAATCTATCTGCTGGATTGATCTGAATCCGGTTTGGTTTGGGTTGAAGGAGCCACTCCGTGACACGCGGAGTGGCTCTCTTTTTCAGGTGATGGCTGAGATCAAGACCGGGTCGGTGTCAGACGTCCCCGGCTCAATTGCTTCATCCGGAATGATCGGGCGGTTCAGGTAGGCCTCGTAGTCCGGGACGAGGCGGTCGTAGGCGCCGTCCATCAAAGGCGATGATATCATGAAGTCCGCCGTGGCCCGGTTGCAGGCAATCGGGATATTCCAGACGACCGCCATGCGCAGAAGCGCCTTCACGTCAGGGTCGTGGGGCTGGGGCTGGAGCGGGTCCCAGAAGAAGATAAGGAAGTCGATCTCGGCCCCGACGATCTTCGAGCCGACCTGCTGGTCGCCTCCCAGCGGTCCGCTTTGCAGCTTTACAATGGGAAACCCGAGTTCGGCTTCGAGAATCCTGCCGGTGGTGCCGGTTGCGTAGACCGTGTGGTGGACGAGGACGTTCCGGTTGTACTTGGCCCATTGGACCAGGTCGATTTTCTTGTGGTCGTGAGCCACGAGGGCGATCTTCTTGTCCTTCCCCATGGCCATTTTGCGCTGTTTCATAGTCGTTGAACGGGTTGAGTTCGGCGGCTATTCAAGCAGATCCCGTGCCCTGGCCGGTCAGTTCCGGCAGGTGCTGATGAAGAGGGAATTACGAATGTACAGGCTTTGAAGCCCCACCCGGGCGCGGCCCCACGAAGGTCTGAACGGCAAAGGGCCTGGGGAATACCGCCTACTTCATCTCGAAGACCAGGGTGTGTTCGAAGGGGGTGAAACCGGTCAGGTAAACACAGGGACCCTCCGGTTTGGCCTCGGCCCCGCGGATGGTCACGTAGGCGTGTTCGGCCCGCCCGGGCCCAAAGGTGATGAGATCGTTATCCATCCTGTAGCCGGCCCAACCATGTTTCAGGAGGAAGGCGTCGGGCGTTCCATCGATCGCCTCGACCCCTTTCATCGTGCCGCCCGCCCTCAAGGCGATCTCAATCGCCAGCGGGACTCCATCGGTGCCGGAGGCACGGACGGTCAGCTCGAACCCGGACTCTGTTTCCCGAATGAGACCCTCGTACCTCATGCGGGACACCTCGGTCTGTCGGCGCTCATCCCGGACCGCCTGCCATTCGTCAGGCGGGACGGCCCTGTCCAAGGGCTGGTAGTAGGGGCCTTCGAGTTCCTGGGTGAAGCGGAAACCTTCGGCGGTTCTTTCGAAAGTGGTGGGTGTGAATTGACCCTTCCCGAAAAAGGCGGTCGCGAACCGGATGGCGGAGATGACTGCTTCGCCCTGGCGCAGGCTGACCCAGCGGCTCTGGCCGGTGTGCAGGATGCTGGCGCTGCGCCGACCCCGGCGGATCTGGGTCAGTCCGTATTCCGGGTAGGCGTCCTCGTAGTCGTCGGGAATCGGTTCGACAGGGGAAGGGGGCGTTCAGTTCGGGGAACTCCATGAGCAGGGCCAGATCGGCCCGTTCGGGCTCGAGCGGGCAAGCATGGCGGCGTAGACTCCGTTCCGGTCGCGGATGGCCAGCGTCCGCAGGGCGAACCAGTAGCGGCGGAGATCACCCCGTGTATTCAGATCCTGGCGTCGCGATATCTCGGTGACCGCCTCGCCGTTGGCATGGAGCAGGCGGGCCATGGCATCGAGGTTGTGCCGGACGGGGTCGAGCAGCTCAGGTCGATCGAGTTTGATCGCCATCAGGATGAGCGCGGTGTCGGTAACGGCATTGTAGACCGTCGTGCTCCGCTCGATGTACTGCCCGTGGCGGTCGATATCTATCCCCTCGGCCAGCCAGGCGTCGATCCGGTCGACGCAACGTTCATCCGGAAAGAGTTCGTTGAGCTGGGCGAGGGCGGCACTGACCACCCATCGATGGTTGGGGGTGTGGATGCCGCCCTTGATCAGACCTTCGGCCGCCCGGCGGAGGAAGGGCTCCATCAGGCCGAAGAGAACATCGTCACGGTGAATTCGGGCGAGTCTGGCGGCTGACGCGACGTTCTCCACCGCGAAGCCGGTATCGGGCGGCGAATTGAAGTTCGTGGTGAGAAGATTGATGTTTCCGTCAGCCGTCTGGCATCGATCCAGATAGGCGGCGGCGATCCGCATGCGCTGAAAGAGGGCGGGATCGCGATGGAATCCGGAATCCGGGTTCAGGTAGGCGGCTGCGGCACTTTTCAGCAGAGCCGCCGCCGAACCGGGATGATGGAGGCCGGTGTCGTCCGGAATGGCCCCGACGTAGGGACTGGATGGATCGGTGACCTGACGGGCAAGCAGAGTCTCCAGTCCGGCATCATGTTGCTTGACGATGGTGGACATCAACGGGTTGTTGGTCTGGCCGTTCATTTGGATAAATGGTGTCAGTGCCCAGAGGGTCAGGAGGGCCGATCGCGCGATGAGTGAAAGAGACATCTCGATGGAGTGGTGACGACGGGATTTTCACGTCCCGGGCGACGCTCACCTGATGATGGCCGGTGTGAGGAGTGTCAACAGAATCGCCGGGTCGGTAAAGACCCGGCGATCGGCGAGCCCAACGGGCTCGAATTGAACTGGAGTTGATCCGAGTTACTGCACGGTCTTACCCAACTGCAGTTGCCAGCCCAGGACGTCGAACTGGACGTATTCCTCGGCGATTTTCCCGTCGACCATGGCAACGGTGGTCATCCCGGAAATCTTGACTGCTTTCCCGGTGGGCGGCTCGTCGCCGGGGCCGGTGTTGGTTCCGGTGACGGTCCAGCGGATGACACCGCCGCCGTTATAGCAGTCGAGCTTGTCCATGGTGATGGCGAAGTCGGGGTAGGCCGTGTGGAGGGCCTGCATGACTTCTTTCAAGCCGGCGAGATCGCTGGCGTCGGTGAGGTCTCCCGGGGCGTCGCGCTTGAAGTCCGGAGCAATGATGGCGTCGAGCTTGCTGTAGTCCTTGCTGTTCCAGACGCCGATGAATGTGGAGACGGCGGCGGTAGTGCTGCCCATGTCGGCCGGAACGGCGGGACGATTGCTGTTGTAGATGTCCCGGATGATCAGCGACTGGCCATCGATCACCTTGCGGACCTCGACGTATTTGCCGTCATCGATGACCGATCCTGAAGCATCGATTGATTCCCAGGTGCCTTCGACATAACCGAGGTCGCCCGATGATTCGGATCCGGTGGCGTGGATCAGGATGGAGTAGCCATTCTTCTTGCCGTCCCCGAACGTCTGGCCGATGGCGGCCCGTCCCACGATCGGTTCCACATTGGGCGCCATCAGGATGCCGTCCTCGGCGTAGAGCGCGCCGCCGGCAGCCTCGTCGCCCGAATTGAAAGCAGCCTGCCAGGCGGCTGCCCCCGCCCTGGCTTCGGCAGAAACCCCGGCACCGGCCTGGGCGATCGACGCGGTCAGAAGAATGGTTGCAGCCGCAGCGGTCGCGGGAAGGATGTAGAGCGATACAGATGTTTTCTTCATATTTCCAACACTTTGGGGTTTGGAACCCGGGACCGGCGCACAGGTGTACGGTCGGCCGTGGCTCTGGGGTAGTTGCGACGAACTTTGCCGGCTTTCTGGCCCAGAGCGAGCCATTTCTCTTCCTGGAAATCCCCAAGCCGTCTTTCCTGCAAGGGCTTGATCTCTCATCAGGGCGGAGATAGTCTTGGCAACGGTGAAAGCTGCTTTCCGCTTATCTGCAATTGTCTGCCTGTCGGCACTCTCCGTTTACGCCGGCCGGTGGGAGGCGCGTTTGCCGACTCCGTTGGCGGTCAACCTGAACCATGTGATTCACGACGGAGAGTTTTTCCTGGCGACCGGGGAAGGAGGGACGGTGCTGGTTTCACCGGATGGGATCACCTGGGGCAGGCAATCTCCTGATTATGATGTGTCGGTATGGGCCAAGGGATCGATGTATACCATCCGAAAGGCGAATGGTGAATGGTTCGCCATGGGCCAACCGGCACCGGGTGGTGCGGGCGCGACCGTTTTTTTCCGTTCCGCCAACCGGGTCGATTGGTCGGTGAACGAGTTCGGCAGTGATCGGATCCGAAAGGATCTCGCGTTTGGAGCCGGCCGGTATGTCTGGCCGATCAACGGTGGTCATTTCATCGAAACGACGACGAACCTTGCGGGGAGTTACTTCTTCCTCGAGGTCAACTTCCCCGGAAGTCCCAACCGTATCCTGTATGCGGATTCGAAGTTTGTCATTGTGGGAACGAAAGGACTGGTGGCGACAAGCAACGGTGGAACCAGCTGGTCGGTGCGCCCAACGGAGTTCTCGAAGGAATTGCTTGGGCTCAAGTATCTTGAGGGGGCCTTCTACGCAGTCGGGCAGGGGTTGACAATACTTCGGAGCATCAACGGTACGGACTGGACCCGGGTTCATGGTGACGATTCCTATACGCCGCTGAGCGACATCGAGTATTTCAAAGGCATATTCTATGCGCCGTCGGCTTTGGGTGATGAGATGCTTGTGTCGACCAATGGAATTGACTGGGAGTCACGCAGTCTTCCGGGTCTCTATGGCATTTCCGCCCTGGCCACGGACCAGAACAGACTCGTGGCCGTCGGAGCCCATGGCCTGCTCATGCATTCAACGGATGGTTTGGAGTGGTTCGGCATGGCTGAACCCGCGCGGTCCGAGGGCTTCGGCCGCCTTGCCAGCAGCGGATCAACTGCCGTGATTTTTCGCCGCATGAGCGAAGTCGCCTGGTCTGATGATGGCCTGAATTGGCGGACCGTCCGTCTGGACGGTGATGTGCCGATGCGGGAGATCGTCTGGTTCAAGGATGCGTTTCTGGCCTGCGATGACTATAATGGGAAGATGCTGACCAGTCCGGATGGTCGAAGCTGGTCGGTTCTGGCCGATCTGCCGATGACAACGCAGAGTCTCAATTTGAGGACCGCGGGAGAGAGGGTCTTTATGTCGGACAGCACGGGGACTCTATACTCCTCAGTCGACGGAATCACTTGGGTGACCATCCAGTTGTCCGGAACTCGCCAAATCCGAACGGCCATCTGGGGAAACGATACCTACTTGCTCAGCCACTACAATGACAGCTGGACATCGACAGACGGCGTCGACTTTCAGATTGCCCCGAAGCGTCCGAACGGGATGGGTGATCCTACCTTTCACAGAGGGAAATTCTACGCGGCCACGGGCCTCTTCGTGTTTTCGTCTCAGGATGGCAAGTCCTGGCTTCAACTGTCTTTCGATCCGTTTCCGCAATGGTTCGGAGCCTCTGGCATGTACTCGGATGGAGAAACTCTCTACCTGATGGGAAGCCGCGGACTTCTGGCCTCGTCGGCTGACGGAATCGACTGGACCTTCGACGACACCGAGTTGGCGACCTTCGCCACGAATTTCGTGACGCTCGGCGATTCAGTCCTCATCGGATTCAGTGACGGCGAGGTGGTCCAGCGCCGCGAAGATCCTCCGGAATCGGGTCTTGCCAATATCTCGGTCAGAGGGTTTCTCCCAACCGGCGATTCGGTGCAGATCGGAGGATTTGTCCTGGAAGGGACGGGCGCCCGCAGTGTCATTGCCCGTGGGATCGGTCCGTCCATTGCGTCGTCTCAACTGCAGGCGATATCCGATCCCTTGCTGACGCTCTTTCGCGGCAAGACATCGCTTTTCGTGAATGACAACTGGGAAGACTCCAGCAACCTGAACTCGCTCACGCAACGCAGTCAGGAGGTCGGGGCGTTTGCGCTGACCGCCGGATTTCCGGACGCAGCGATGCTGGTGGATCTGGATCCGGGGGCCTATACGGCGGTGGTGCGATCCCGGGCCGGAGATTCAGCGGTTGGTCTGGTTGAGCTTTTTGATGCCGGATCGTCGGGTCCAGGGGTGTCACGAATCGTGAATCTTTCTGCCCGTGGGACCGTCGAAGCTGGTGCGAACAGACTGATCGCCGGATTTGTTGTGGCGCAAGGCCGCCCGGCCAAGGTGTTGATTCGCGGCATCGGCCCCGGTTTGGGCGATTTCGGGGTCGCGGGCTTCCTGAGCGAACCTCGACTTCAGATCTTCAGCGACGGTCAGTCCCTCGGATCTGTCGAGAGTTGGGGCCAACTCGAATCGGTGGCCGCGTTGTCAGCCGCCATGCAGGAGGCGGGAGCGTTTCCCTTGCGGCGTGACTCCAAGGATGCGGCCTTGTTGGCGTATCTTGAGCCGGGTGCTTACACCGTTCATCTGACGGGACTTGCGGGTCCAGGCACGGGCTTGATCGAGATTTTTCTGCTTGAGTGATCGAGGGATCTGATCGCAACGGCGGCGGAGAAGGCGGTCCAACGCGCCGCGATCTTCATCGCGCAAGGCGTTCCCGAATGGCTGGGGCCTGCGCGAGGATGGTGCGGAGAAGGGTCCCGATCTTCGCGACATCCGAAGGCGTGACCGCGCAGCCGGTCGGAAGAGCCATGACCATGGCGCCGACCCGGTCGGTCTGCGGAAGCGCTTCAGGATTGCCGGTGGCCCTTGAGGCATAGGGCTCCATCCGGTGACAACCGGGATAGAAGTAACGGCGGGCCAGCACCCCTTCGGCCTGGAGGGCGGTGACCAATTCATCTCGAGTGAGGGGACAGAGCGACGGATCGACCTCACAAATAGCGTATTGGAAATTTGGATGACATCCCTCCGGATAGTCGAAGTAGGCGATCCCCTTGAAGTCGCGCAGTTCCTCGCGATAGGCTTCATCATTCCGGCGATTGGCCCCGATGAACGCACCGATCGACTCAAGACTGGTCAGACCCATGGCGGCACAGACTTCGGGCATCTTGGCGTTGATTCCCAGCAGGGTCACCTTGTCAACACCGCTGAAGCCGAAGTTCCGCATCAGCCGCATTTTTTCTGCCAGGGCTTCGTTGGTGGTCACGACGGCTCCACCCTCGAAGGAGTGGATATACTTGGTGGCATGAAAGCTGAAGACTTCCGCGTCGCCGAATGAGCCGATCATGCGACCTTGATGGGAGACTCCGAAGGCATGCGCGGCGTCATAAAGCAGTTTCAGGCCGTGCCGCTTTGCGATCGCATCCAATGACGCTGTCGGCGAAGGGCGCCCCCAGAGATGCACGCCCATGATGGCGCTGGTCCGGTCCGTGATCAGCGCTTCGATCCGGTCGGGGTCGATATTGTGCGTTTCCGGATCGATGTCACAGAATACCGGTGTGATGCCCAGCCATCGGAGCGCGTGGGCGGTCGCGATGAAGGTGAAGGACGGCAGGATGACCTCGCCCGAGAGCTCGAGAGCGTGCGCGGCCAACATCAGGGCCATCGTGCCATTGCAGGTGGCGACACAGTTCTTCACGCCGGTCTTTGCGGCGATTGCCTGTTCCAATTCGCGAACCATCGGACCGTCGTTGGTCAGCCAGTTGGAGTCGAGAATCGCGTCAATGCGGGCTTGCAGCCGATCGCGATTTCCAAGGTTGGGGCGTCCGACGTGGAGTTTCCCGGGGAAGGCCGGTTCGCCGCCGAGGATGGCCGGTGAAACCGGGGGGGCCGTGGTGTTCTGTCCGGGAATGGGTGCGGTGGACATGGATTTGCCGCAGCCTATTGCGAACTCCCGGGGCGAAGCAATCCCTCACGGCAGACTGTGGGAGATTGGCCCGAACCTGTCCGTGGAGGCAGTCAACCCGACCGGCGGACTGAAGGTCAGCCAAGCCGTTTGGCCGGGTTTCCAAAGACAGTCGTGCCGGGTGCGACATGGGAAATGGCAATGGCACCGGCTCCGACGGTGGCGCCGGTTCCGACCTTGATTCCGGGAAAGATCACGGCGTGGCTGCCGATCAGGACATTGTCCCCAATGTCCGCCCGCCCGAGGATGCAGGCAAAGGGAGATAGCTGTACGCAGTTCCCGATCGTGACGTCGTGACCGATATTGACGTGTCCCAGGACGCTGCAGAAATCACCGATCCGGGTGTTTGTTCCGATACCGACGAAGGATTCGATGATGACTCCCTCACCCAGTTCGACATCACCGGAAATCAGGGCTGAGGGTTGAATCAGGTTGAGAAAGCGTCCCCCTCGGGCGCGTATCCGTCGGGTTACTTCGTCGCGATCCCCGGGATCGCCGATGGCACAGATGAAGACATCGTGTTCTCCGGGAGCATAGTCGGTCGGTCCGACGATCGGGGGAAAGCCGGGAAAGGTGTCCAGGGAATCGGGGACATCACTGAGGAACCCCTCAACCGTCCAGTCGATACCCGCTCCGCGGGCAGTCCGTGACATCCAATAGAGTTCCCGACCGTAGGTGCCGGCACCGATGATGAGGAGTCTTTTTGGAGCTTGGACCTGATGGAAGAAGGGTCGCGCCGGTTGCTCGATCGCGGCAATTCCCTTGGAGGTCCAGGTGAGGTAGTCGCGCCAGGCGGCATTGTCCGGCTCGGGTGCGATGAAGGTGGAACGACCTTCCTCGATTTTCTCGATTCCGAATTCGTGATGCCGGTAATGAATCATAGTTCAGCGTCGAGCAGGATGGCTGCCCGGTAGCCGACAAAGGACAGGAAACCATCCCGCAAACCGTGATCCTTTTTGGATGCCCTCAGGATGACGGAACCGCGCGAACGGTAGGTCAGGTCGTAGGTGAATCCGGCCTGGATTCGGCCGTCGAGATCGAAGATCCGGAGACCTTCCCCCTCCCGGGGGAGGGTGCAGGCGGGAAACGCCCGCATTTCACCAAATCGGAACTGAAAATGAAGCTCGTGAGCATTGACGACGAGGGCCCGGCCGATGGAGTTGACGGTGGAAGCGTCGTGGCGCTGAAAGAACCGGCTCAGGAGTGGTTTGACGATCGCGGCCGATGAGGCGGGCGGGCCGTCCGGTGTCTCCGCATCGGTCAGGATGGCCCGCGAAAGACGAAGCCGGGCGCCTGCTTTTCCGAGGATGGCGGCCGGTATCTCGATTTCGACCGAAAGTCCGGTTGCGGGCAGGTTGTTCCCGTCAATCAACGTCTCGAGATGGACCCAGGATCCGGCCGGGAATGGCTGAAGATCGATGGGCTTCCGCAGGTTGGTCTCATCATTGAAGGCGTTTCCGAAGATATCCGCTTTTCGGGCCGTGCCGATCCACAGGCGCAAAGGCACGGCGGGGTCGTCCACGCCATCGACCATCGCCGCGATGGAAAAGCGAAGGGCCCGGCGGTAGCGTCCGGCTTCGGCCGCTTCGATTCTCTGTCCGACAAAGACCGATTGTCCGAGATCATCGATTCCCCGCAGCTCAAGGGCGTATCCGGGAAGGCCTTCCGGATCTTTGGCATCTGCCCGGGCCTGGGTCACTTCCCGATCTCCCAAACCCGCGTAGCGGACCTTCCATCGGTCGGCGAGGAAGGTTTGTTGCCAGGTCGGACAACTCAGGCCTTCCGGTGATCCCGCGTCCTCGAGTCGTCCCCACGAGGCGAAATCGCCGTTGAGCAAGAGATTCTCGGAATCGATCGATGGCATCGGCTCACATTTCAATCAATTCCGGGCAGACCATGGGTTCGGCCTCGAGCAGGGCGCTGCCCCAGGAGAGACCGGGGCCGATATCGCCGAGAAGGAGCCTCAGGCGACTCTGCCCCAGGGTTGAGGCCGCGCTGGCCACCATGGCGAGCGGGATGGACCCTGATCCGCTGATTCCATAGTCAAAAACCTTGCCGGTGTATCGGTCACGGGAAAGTCCGATCGTGCGACGGACATCTTCCTCGACCGGCAGCTCCATCGGGGTGAAGAACGCACGGTCTATTTGGTCGATGGTGGTCCCCGCCCGACCAAGGGTGCGTTGGACGGAAGCCGGCAATTCGACTCGCGCGGCCGCTCCGATGGCCTGAAAATCGATGACAAAGTCACTCGCTTCGCGAACGCCTTCGGGCGTGGCGAACATTTCGGGCCTTGGGGGGTTCCGGACTCCTCCGACCGGCATATGGAACGCTCCGAAGCGGGAGCCATCACCGCCCGAATCAAAGACCATTGCCGGCGCACCCTCGACTGATTCCAGGGCGCACACCGTTCCGCTGTGGCCGGCTATGACCTTATGAGGCGAATCGGACAGAACCGTTCCCTCGTTCTTCGAGACCTCACCCGAAAGGAGCAGGGCGCGGCGCAGGCCGCCGCTGGCGAGCATGGCAGCCACGAGTTGGAGTCCATGGAGAAACCCATCACTGCCGCTGGGCAGGTCGAAGGCGGCGGCGGATTTCGGGATGCCGAGGCGATCCTGAAGGATGATCGCGGTCGCCGGAATCGGGTAGTCCGCGGTCAGCGTGGTCATGACCACAAGGTCGATGGTCTCCGGTTGCCACTCGAGAGCCTGGATCAGGTATTGTGCGGCGGCGTGGCAGAAGTCGGATTGGCATTCGTCCGGAAGGGCTGCCCGGCGATAGGCGGTCTCGCCTCGCTTGCGTTGAGCGACGAGACTTGCGGCGACGGGTCCGAGGTCCTCCCATTTGACAGGGCGCAGGACCGGAACGGCGGCGCCGATTCCGACCAGACGGACATTGGGTATCGAAAGGGTGGGCATGGTTCAGGTCAGGCCTCCATCCATGATGAGATTCTGGCCGGTGATCCATTTTCCGGCAGGTGACAGGAAGAAGGCCACGGCGTTGGCGACATCTTCGGGGTGACCGTAGCCGAGAGGGTAGCGTGCCTCGTCGGCATCCACCAATTCCCTGGATACCTGTTGCGCGAATCCGTCGACGACCTCGGTCTTGACCATCCCTGGAGACAGGCAGTTCACCCGGATTCGTGATACGGCCAGTTCGTGGGCCAGGACCCGCATGACTCCGACCAGCGCGGCCTTGGATCCTGCGTAAATGGAATGACCGCGGGCCCCGATGAATGCCCCGAGTGAGGAGACGAATACGATCGACGCGCCATGATTCAGACGCTTTCCCTTGAAGAGGCGCTGGGTGAGGAAGAGGGGAGCTTCCACGTTGATTGCGTAGACCTCGTGGTAGTGACGCTCGGTGGAGAATTTGAAGGGGTGCAGGAGGGTCACGCCGGCACAGTGGCTGATCCCGTCCAACCCGGGCATTTGCGCCACGAGCGCATCGCGTGCGGCGGTTTGGGTCAGATCGGCCGGGTAAGCGAGGTGTTCGCTGCCGGACAGTTCGGCAGCAGTTGCCTCAAGTCGGGATTCATTTCGCCCGGTGATGATCAGCCGGGCGCCCAGTCTGGAGAGGGTGATGGCGGTCTGGCGCCCAAGACCGGCCGTTGCACCGGTGACAAGGATGGTCTTCCCGGTCAGGTCGAACGGGTTCATAACTCGATCAGCCCGGGAAGGACGACCCCGGTATCGGATTCCCAGTAAACGGAGGCCCAGGACAGGCCGACTCCGAATCCGGACATCACGATTCGTGCCGGTCCAGCGGCGATGCGTTCGCGCAGGTTGGCGGTGATGGTCAGCGGCACGGTGGCCGAGCTGGTGTTGCCGAAATCAAAGAGGGTGGTGGGGGCCTGTTCCGGCTTGATCCGCAGCTTGCGGGCGACCTGGTTGTTGATGAAGAGGTTGGCCTGATGGAAGACGAAGGCATCGATTTCCGGCACGCTGACGGCGGCGCCTTCAAGCAACTTTCGAATGGAGACCGGTACTTCCCTCAGGGTAAAATTCATTATGTCGGCCGCATCGAGGACGACATCGGTCGCGCCCCGGGATCCTCCAGTCTCGAGCGCGTCTTTCTTGAAGGCGGCTGCTCCTACCGGCTGGCGGGCCCCACCGGCAGGAACGTAGATCGTACGGAAGCCCGCCCCATCGCTTCCCAACTCAAAGTGAATCGGTTTCGACCCGGGACTCCGTTCCATGGCGGTGGCCGAGCCGGCATGGCCGAAGAGGACGGCGCTGGCCGGGTCGCTGTCGCCATGCATCTTGGAGACGTCGCCGGCCATGATCAGGCCCTTCCGGCAGCCGGCCGATTCCAGGAGGCTGCCCAGGATGTGAAGGCCGTAGGTGTATCCGGAGCACCCCAGGTTGACATCGAAGGCCAGGCAACTCCGGGGCAACCCCATCCGATCCTGAAGGATCTGGGCCGTGCTGGGGAAGGGGTAATCGGCCGTCTGCGTCACGAAAACGAGGGCTTCGATCTCATCCGGCGTCCAGCCCAGTTCGCCGAGAAGATGATCACCGGCGGCCTGACAGAGGTCCGAGCTGCAAAGCTCCTGCGGTGCCCACCGGCGGTACTGAATGCCGGTGTATTTGATGACTTTCTGGCGCTGTTCCTCCGAGACGACGGCATAGTCGGAGTTGGAGACCCGGTTGCTCGGGACCGCCGAGGCGATTCCGGCAATGCGAACGTTCTTCAGCGTGGCCAGGGCCATCGAAATCAGGAAGCCTTCTTGGCTGAAACCAGATCGTAGACGTCCTGCAGGGTGTCACAGGCCCGAAGATCGGCTCCGGCGATCTGGACCTCGTACTCGCAGTCGATCATGGCGATCAGGCAGAGCAGGGCCAGCGAGTCCCACTGTGCCATCTCGTGGTATTTCGTTGAGGGCTCGAGCGAGTTGGGCTCGATGCCTTCAATGGCGTCTTCATAGAAGCGGACGAATTGATCGACGTCCGGGGACTGGGCATTTTCTGTCATGATGGAATCTTGCGGGACGGCAAAGGGCAGTGGACTCGCGGGAGGGAACTCGGTGAGCGCAGTGACGGGAAACGCCTGGGGAGTCCGACCCTGGATGGAGGAATGAGTCTCATTCGAGGCCTTGAGTAAACCCGTGAAAGGAGTGTCGCAAATGTATTTTGCCGCAGCGGGCGGATTTGGACCCAGGACGCGGCCGCCGTGGTGCTGTGGATCTCAGGACGTGGTGCGACCCAGGGCATCGGCACAGGCTCGCTGGAATCCGCAAATCCGCTCCTCTTCGTCACTGAGAATCCCCTTGAGGTGGGCGGCTCCGACACCTTTTTGAACCTCCTCGCAGATGCCGACGTCTTCCGCGAAGATGGCTCTGACGAATTCGGCGGCCGAGAGATAGAACTGCTTCTTGAGGGCCGTTTCCATCCGGGTCATCTCGCCCAGGCCGTTGGTGGCAAAGAGCAGGCTGGTCAGGCGGGTGGATTTTTCATCGACCGGCAGGAGAATCTGGAGGCTGAAGGATTCCCCGCGGGTTGAGGCGAAGACGAAATTGGGAAAGAGGTAGAAATGCCGGTAACCCTCGAGTCGCTGTGGCCGCCGGTTGAGGAACGAATAAACCCGGTCGAGCTTGGCCGCGATCGCCTCAGGCATGGGCGAGTGCACGGCGGAATTCTCCCCGGTGAAGGTGAATTGACTTCCCCGGGCCTCTTTTCCCGCCGGTTTGAAATCGTCCGGCGTTGCCATCTGTTCAGGCGCCGGAGCCGGGGAGGACGAATCGGACGTCACGAGACCGGTCAACCCCAGTTTCTTGATTGTGGTGGGATGGACCCAATCCACATGATAGCCCTCGAGGGTATTCTCGACCACGATTTTCCAATTGGCGGAGATGGTGTAGTCGGTCCGTTCAACCACCTCCCCCAGTGCCGTGGTCAGATTGGTCAGCGGACCGGCAAAATCGGCGAACTGCATTTCGAGGTCCTGGTGCGCGGGCGGCGGCCGGTCGGGGAATTCCTTCTTGATAAAGAGGAGGGGGCCAAACTTGCGAACGTGCCATCGACTCAACCGATAATCGGGCAGTGTTTCCGGAGTGATTTCCGCGATGAGGGGACGCCGGGGAATGGCGTAGGGAATGCCCTCGGCGTTGTAGATCCATCCGTGGTAGGGGCAGCGCAGTTCCCGATTGCCGCAGGGCTCTCTGTGCAAGCGGGCAAACCGGTGGGAGCAGACATTGTTGAAGGCTTTGATCTCTCCCTCGAAGTTCTGCAGGATGACCGGGATGCCGCACACCTCGAGGCATCGAAAGTCCTGGTGATTGGGCAGATCGTCAGCAAGTCCGGCGAAGAGCCAACGCTTCAGGAAGATGTTGTCCCTTTCGGCGGCGAAAACCGTGGGATCGGTGTAGTCAAGAGGAGTGATCAGGGGCTGCATCGGATTAGAATGCGTATAGAATTGTATCGTAGCGCACGTTGCTGTGGTGCCGGAGGCCGATCCGGTAGCCTTTTTCCAGCCCGGCGATGAACTGTGGAAGGTCGATCAGGTCGGTGGGCAAATGGTAGGCACAGACCGCGAGTTTGGGCTTGGATCGTTTGAGGTGGCCGGATGCCCCTTTCAGCGCCTTGAGCTCGTGCCCCTCAATATCGAGCTTGAGCAGCGAGATCGGCTCGCTGATGTCGTGGTCAAGGGTGACACAGGGCACATCGATTTGATTGATGTTCTCAAAAGGGTGCGGTCCGGATGGTGTGTCGTGAGAGATATACGACCCGGCGTTGGAATGCTGGTTGAACGAAAGTGTGCGGGATTCATCGCCCACGGCCTTCAGGTGCAATGCAATGCGCGAATCGTAGCCGTGGAGGCTTTGCCGTGCCAACCAGGCCTCAAGCTGCTGGTAATTGACCGGATCCGGCTCGTAGGCATGGATCTGCCGGAACTGTCCGTGAGCTGCCTGGATAAACGTCTGAACGCTGTCGCCGGTAAAGGCACCACCGTCGACATAGACCTCCCCGGATTGGACCTGGAAAAGTCCTGATCGAAAGTATCCGGCATCAGCCGGCCGATTCACCGCCAAGAGATACTCCCGGTCCGTTTCAAGATGATAGAGAAGCGAGGAATAGAGCGTCTCGACCGATGAATCATCGCAAAGAAGGCGTTCCGTCTCTCGGAAATCATCCGCTCGACTGAGGATGGTCTTCATCCAGTCGGACACCCTGATGTCCGGTTTGATCTGCAGGGCGCGAATCGCCTGCAGGTAATTCAGCATACGGATATGAAACTCGAGACCCAGGCGTTCAAAGTGGCTGTAGCCCGCGTCTGATTGGCCACTGTTGATGCAGATGATGTCAGGCCGCTTCCGGACAAGTGAAAGGAGTTGTTCCGTATTGATGCAAGCATGCCCGAGAATCACCTCTCCGGCGTGATAATCATCAACAACGGCGACAACATCAAGTGGTCCCGCATAGTGAAGAAAAACCGTCGCCCAAAAACCGGTTCCGCACACAATAAAGGACAGTTGTTCGCGATGAGGCCAATCGATATCCCCGGCCCATTTTGGCAGGCCATGAAGGGGGTTCCCTGTCGCTGTTTGAACAGATCGATCGAATCGATCCCTGAGGAAATCAAGGTGCTTCACGGGCGTGCATTGCGGAAAGGCGGGAGATGGAGCGAAGGCAGGTTTCATCACTAACTGCCGCCTGGTGCAAGATCAGTAGAAATAGAGGCAAGTGTCCCATCGTTCTTCGGTATGGTGGCGGAGTCCGATCCGGTATCCCTCGGAGAGCTGGTCGACCGCCCGGGTCAGGTCGACAAGGTCGGTCGGCCGGTGGTAGGCGGAGATGGCCATTCTTGGGTGTGCTGCATGAATGGTTCCGGCGGCGCCACGGAGTGCACTCAGTTCAGCACCTTCGATATCCATCTTGATGAAAGTGGGCGGTTCATCGAGAAGATCGTCGAGCCGGCGCACCTTGACCGAAGCAACCCCTGCATCGGTTGATGTCCCTTGAAGCAGGTGACCGCCGTGTCCACCCTGATGGGCAAAGGGGATCTCTTCTTCGACTTCGCCGAGTGCACAGGAATGCAAGATGACTCTCTGTGGTTGATCAATGGCCGAAATCCCCTTGATGAAGTTCCGCAAAGTATCGCTGTTGTAGCGATCAGGCTCAATCATCCAGATTCGGTCGAATCTCCCATCGGTGGCATCGAGAAGTGCGGCAGTGGACTCTCCGATAGAGGCTCCGCAATCGACGAAGCGCTCCTGCGAACCCGGCACAAAGAGACCCGACCTGAAATAGAGGGTGCAGTAGATTCGGGCGGCGTTGAGGAGCCATTCCGGATTGCAGGTCAGTTGCGACAGCAGGACAGAGGAGAGTGTGAAACGCGAATAGTCGTCGGAAAGGCGTGTCTGCAGATTATGGAATTCAGGGAATCGGGCGGCAATGGCCGGACCCCAGTCGTCGATGCGGTGATCCTTGGCCGGATGGATTCCAAAGAGTCGGATGGCCTGCTCGAAATTCAGGTGGACGAGGCTCTTCTCCCGGGCCATTTGCCGGAAAAAGCGACGCGATCGATCATAGCGGCATCCGCTTACGGCGATGATGTTCCCGCCTTGGGAGGCGCGCCTGATCCATTCTTCTGACGTGATGATCGGAAGCCCTTCGAAATGTTCGTTCTTTCCCGCCCGGAAATCATCGACAGCTGCCGTAATCTTGACCCGGCTGTCCACCTCGGAGATCAGGATTCTGGAGAACGGTGTGGTTCCGAGCAGGATGACTTCGGTCTCGGGGCCGGATTCCTCGAAGATCCGGCGGGATTTCCGAGGAAGTGCGAAGCAAGGGTCATCCCCGAATGCATCAACCGCCAGGGCGAGCGCCTCATCGATCGGAAGGTCGCCGAGATCGATCCGGTTGACGATTCGTGAGATGAGATCGGAGGGAGGAGTCAACATGCCTGGTGAATTCGGTCGATTTCGTGGAATGGGTTTGATCCAGGTTTTATTCAATCGTGGCGTCCATTCTTCTGTGAAGCAGTCCCGACGGTCGCGCACCATTCCCTCCAGACAGCGAGAAGTTGAGTTTCAAGCTCGCGCGTAAACTCTGTGCCATCACCGAGCAATGGTTCAACCCGGAGCCTGAGAACCGGACGCCAGGCAGACAATTGATCGAGATTTGATGCGGCGGCGACGGCCCGCTCGATATAGTCGTCCTTATTGGTTGCCGCCAGGTCTTCCAACCCGATGACTCGAAGCAAGCTGGGCCCTGTTCGTGCGACTGTGCTTGATCCCGCCAGAGATACGAAGGGCACTCCCATCCAGATGGCGTTCAGGTTGGTTGTGCCGCCGTTGTAGGGGAAGGTGTCGAGGAGAAGATCCACCCGATGATGGAGGGCGAGGTAGCCTTCGAGGGGCAATCGATCGATGAGGTCGAGGCGGTCGGCCGCGATGCCCTGATCCTGCATGATCTGCCCGACAGAGTGTCCGGACCGCCCCACGATGAGCATCCGGGCAGTCGGCAGGCGTTTGAGGATGGCGACCCAGGCATGGATGGCTTCCGGGGTGGCCTTGGCCAGATTGTTGAATGAGCCGAAGGTGATGAACCCATTGCTCAATGCGGGGAGCGGATTGACTTCGGGGCAGCATTCCGGAGGCCGATAGGTGGCCGCACCATGACGAAGCCGAAGGAGCTTTTCGCTGCCCGAGGATCCCCCGTCGGCTTCCGGATCGATCGCATGATCGGTCACCCGGAAGTCGATCGAGGTCAGGCCGGTGGTCTGCATGTACCCGATCATGGACACCTGGATCGGAGCCGGCTTGCGCGCGAAGACGAGCAGGCGGTTGTGGGCGGTGTGTCCGGACAAGTCGACGAGGATGTCGATTCCGTCGCCGCGGATCCGGTCCGCCATGGCCTCATCATTGAGAGCCCAGACAGGTATCCAGTGATCAACGACCGACTTGAGGTCGGCGGAGATGCCGTCCTCGAGACGGTGGTTCGAATAGGCGAATACTTCGAATTGAGTGCGATCGTGCCGGGAAAGGACCGGTTCAATGAAGCGGGCTACCGGATGATCGCGAAAGTCACCGGAGACATAGCCGATCCGGAGCCGGCGGTCGGGGTCGCGAGGATTGGGGTGGGGACGGCGACCCCGGGCGAAGGGCGCCTCAAACTGCCGGCCCACCTCGAGGTGCTCTTCGATCAGGGACCGGCCATCGAGGGTTCCGCCGTAGTTCAGGGTGAGCAATCGGTTGCTCAGGGCGTGGTGATAGCCGGGTCTGAGGAGAATCGCCCGTTCGAACGCCGCGAGGGCGCTTGCCGCATCTCCGAGTTCATTGAAAACCGTGCCGAGGTTATTGTGGGCAACGGCATAGGTGGGTGTTATTTCGATTGCCTTCTCAAACGCCGTTTTCGCTTTGAGGAAATCGCCTTTTTCCTTCAGGGCGTTCCCCAGGTTGTTCAGGGCAAGATGTGAGCGGGGATTGAGCTCGAGGGCTTTCCAGTAGCACGCGATGGCCCGATCAAGGTCGCCGGTTTCCTTCAGCACGATGCCCAGGTTGTTGTGGGGTGCATCGGCCTTCGGGTTCAGGTCGCTCGACCTTCGGAAGCAGGCGGCGGCTTCCTCATAGGAACCGGAATCCTTGAGAGCGAGGCCGAGGTTGTTCTGTACCTCCGCTGAATCCGGATGGAGGGCGGCAGACTCCCGGAGGATGGATACCGCTTCTCCGGCCCGGCCCTGAAGCCGGAGGGCCTCGCCCAGTCGGGTTAGCGCCTCGAGATCCCCCCGATCGCGGGTCAGGACAGCCCTCAGGTGCTTTTCCGCTTCAACCGGGTTGTTCTTCGCCAGTAGAACGATCGCGAGCTTTTTTTCACAGGCGGTTGATTGCCGGTCGAGACGGTGGGCGCGGCGGAGGAGTCTCTCGGCTTCGTCCATGCGCCCCTGGCCGAGCTCGAGGATACCGGCGAGGTGGTAACCGTCGAAGTTTCTCGGGGCCGCCTTGCGGACCGCGGCATACCCATCCCGGGCCATGTCCGATCGCCCGGCCTTGTGGTTGGCGAGAGCGTCATGGAGAAGACGCTGGATTCGGGCTGGATTCATTCGGTCGGGATCGTAATCGGAAGGAGGACTTCCGAAATGCTCAAAGCAAAGACCCCGCCGGGTCAATCATGCCGTGCCGTCCACGCCGAGAAAACCGGCATGGTTGAATTTCCGGATCTAACGACTACTGAACAGACCTGGCTGTCTCGACGATCGCTTCGGGGTCCATCCTCACCTTGTAGTTCGGGTCGACATGGGCAAACCGGATGATGCCTGCCCCGTCGATGATGAAGACGGACGGGTAGGGCAGGAGGTGATGGTTTTGTCCTGAATCTCCCTCCAGATCGATCCCATAGCTGTTCAGGTACTTGTCGACCAGTTCATCCTCGACCCTGAAGGAGATGCCCAAAGCGCTGGAAACCGTCATCGGACTGTCGGAAAGCAGTGTGTAGGGCAGTCGGCCGAGATCGGGCTTGGCCCGAAGTTTCTCCGGTCGGTCAGGACTGATGGCTAGGATCTGGTAGCCTGACGTTTCCAGTTCGGGAACAATTTCCGCAAGAGCCTCCAGGTGTTTGTTGCAATAGGGGCACCAACCACCCCGGTAGAAGCGGAGACCGCTCCGTTTTCCGGCGAGAAGGTCCTGCAGGTCACCGACCTCCCGCGGATCGGTCCTGAGGGATCCGGCCGGGACGGGATCGCCGGCCTTCAGATGGTCGACTTCGGTTGCGGCCCGAAGAACGGCCAATGCAGAAAGGCCAAGCGCCAGGCTCAGGGCAGTCAGGGAAAGCGGAGATTTGATCATGATCCGGGAGATTACGCGGTATTTGATGGGATAGAGCAGCCGGTGGGTTCCCCTATTCCGTTGAATCCGGCGATTGTGGCAATCAATTGGTGATGTGCGCGGAGGAAGAACCGATGGGACGAACCCTTTCCGCTTGTTGCGGAGACCGCTTGCCGGTAGCGCATTAGGGATGTTGCCAACACAACAGGGGTCGGTCCGTCTCTTTCAATTCCGGGGAATCACGGTCTGGCTCCACTGGAGTTGGCTGATTGTGGCCATGTGGGGGATCAGCCGGCGGCAGGGCGCCTACGCGTCGCCCGTCTGGAATGTGGTCGAATACCTGACGCTTTTCGCCATTGTGCTGATGCACGAATTTGGACATTCCCTGGCTTGTCGCCAGGTCGGTGGCCAGGCGGAACGGATTGTCCTCTGGCCTCTCGGAGGCATCGCCTATGTGAATCCGCCCTTTCGCCCCGGAGCGCAGCTCTGGAGCATTGCGGCCGGCCCACTGGTCAATGTCGCGCTCATCCCCATCATCTACTTTGCCTCCCAACTGCTGATCATTACGGGGGCGGCTCCCGCTTCGCAGGATTTCTGGACCTGGGTCTCGATGACCTCCCTGATCAACCTGGTCCTTCTCATCTTCAACGTGCTCCCGGTCTACCCGCTGGATGGCGGACAGATACTGCGGAGCCTGCTCTGGTTCGGGCTCGGCCCGAGGAAGAGTCTTCTCGTGGCCACGTCGGTCGGGATGGTCGGTGTAGCCGGCCTGATCGGTCTGGCCGTCTGGTGGCAGGACCTGTGGGTCGGGATCATGGCTCTTTTCATCGGATCGAATTGCTGGCGCGCCTTTCAGGCGTCGCGGGCGATTTCGTCCCGGTAAGGACGGATCCACTTCCGGCGGACCAATACCATTTCGGGTCTGGAATTCTCCGGTAGTTTGGGCTACCGTCCTGGAATGAAGTTATCGAGTACACTGGAAAAGGCTCTGAACAAGCAGATCGGGATGGAATTCGCCTCCGCTCATGCTTACCTGTCGATGTCTGCCTATTTTGAGCGGGAAGCCTGGGATGGGTTTGCCGCCTGGATGGCCATGCAGAGCGGCGAGGAGCGCATCCATGCCATGAAATTCTACCACTATGTGCTGGATCGGGAGGGTTCGGTCAAACTTCCCCAGATCCCGGCGCCAGTAAGCGAGTTCGATTCGCCGCTCGATGTTTTCAAGGCGAGTCTGTCGCAGGAGCAGGAAGTATCCAAGAGCATCTATGGGCTCTACAAACTTGCCCATGACGAGGCGGACTACGCCACGGTCTCCTTTCTGAAGTGGTTTGTCGATGAGCAGGTGGAAGAGGAAAAGACGGTATCCGACATGATCGACAAGTTGAAGCGAGCCGGGGACAACAACGAGGCCATGCTCATGCTCGATCGATTGGCCGGCGAGCGCCCGACGGCTCCCGCTGCCGGGGAGTAGCCGTTCGGGTCCGACCGGAATTTGAGTCCGAGCGGAAGCGCAGCTCTCACCACGATACGCAGGCACGGCAGGTGAAAGCGGGTGGGGCGGGTCTCCCCACCGGGACGGGGTGACTGTGGAAAGCCACCCGATCCATCAACCGATCGGGTGATCATTCGCCTCGCGTCTCTGTCTCTCCTTGAGAAGGGGGCGAGGCCACCCAAGCGATCGGTCTGACTTTGGGCCGGGTTCCGCTGGCGTGCTTTTCGCCCTTTACCTATTCGGATGGATCATCCGCTGGATGGTTTGGGTGGGTGAGAAATCAAGCCAATCGATCAATTTGGTGGCATGATCTCTGCTGTATTTGCGGGTTTCCCACACGTTCCCAACCTGTAAACCCTCGAACCTCTGATGATGACTTACTCCCTGAAACGATTTCTGATCGGGTCCTTCGGACTCATCCTGCTCACCGGCACGGCGACGGCCCAGGATGCCGAACCGGCCATCAGCAGCGGGGACACCGCGTGGATGATCACCTCGGCCGTGCTGGTCCTTTTCATGACGCTTCCGGGTTTGGCTCTCTTCTATGGTGGTTTGGTTCGGGCCAAGAATGTGCTCTCCATTCTCGTCCAATGCCTGGCGATCGCCGCGGTCATGAGCATTCTCTGGGTGGTCTATGGCTACAGCCTGGCCGCCACCGGCGATGGCGCCATCATCGGCGGTTTCGACAAACTTTTCCTGAAAGGGGTGACGGTTGATTCGGTCAGCGGATCGATTCCGGAGTCGGTCTTCATCTTCTTCCAGATGACGTTCGCCATCATCACACCCGCCCTGATCGTCGGAGCCTTCGCCGAACGGATGAAGTTTTCGGCGGTCCTGATCTTTACTTCGATCTGGTTCACGCTCTCCTACCTTCCGATCTGGCATATGGCCTGGGGAGGCGGACTCTTCGCGAGCTGGGATGTCCTCGATTTTGCCGGGGGCGCTGTCGTCCACATCAATGCCGGCATCGCCGGGTTGGTGGCCTGTATCCTGGTGGGCAAACGCCGGGGTCACGGCAAGGTGCAGCTGACCCCGCACAGCGTGCCCCTGACCGTGGTGGGGGCTTCCATGCTCTGGGTGGGTTGGTTTGGCTTCAATGCCGGCAGTGAACTGGCGGCTGACGGAGTGGCCGGGATGGCCGCGCTGGTGACTCAGCTGGCCACTGCCATGGCGGCTCTGACCTGGATGTTCATTGAGTGGGCACGGACCGGCAAGCCGACCGCGGTCGGTATCGCCACCGGTGCGGTGGCCGGATTGATCGCGATCACCCCGGCTTCGGGCACGGCCGGTCCCATGGGGGCGCTGCTCATCGGGTTCGCCTCCAGCTCGGTCTGTTTCTACTTTGCGACCAGCGTCAAACACCGCTTCGGCTACGACGACAGCCTCGACGTTTTCGGCGTTCACGGTGTCGGCGGGGTTGTCGGTGCAATCCTGACCGGACTCTGCGCGGCGCCCTTCATGGGGGGATCAGGGCTTCCCGAAGGTATGACGACGGCAACCCAGTTGATCGCCCAGGCCAAAAGCGTGGTGGTGACTATCGTCTGGAGCGCGGTTGTTTCCGTGGTGGCATTAATGGTGGCCAAAGCCTTTGTCGGCCTCCGGGTCGATGAAAGCGACGAGGAGCGGGGGCTCGACCTGACCAGTCACGGCGAGACGGGATACACCACGGGTTGAATGCTCCAGTGCGACCTTCCAAGGTCGTTTGAGTGAGGGGACCTATTGGGAGCCGGACCCGTTGCGGGCCCGGCTCCTTTCCGTCCGAAAGGAAGCAGGGGTGCCGAACTGGGGCGCGGGCGTTTCCCGCTGCGATCAACCAGCCCTGGATGCGTGTCCTGAAAAGAGATCGATCACCCGCCACCGGGCAGGGCGGAATATTCTGGCGGCGAGGTCGGTTGGTGGCAGAATCCGCCCATGATGGATCTTCCCCCGGCGATCGTAACCGAAGCCGATGTTCCCTCCTATTCCCTGCCGAGCCTTCTTTCGAGAGAGGCAATGATCGGGCAATTGGAGTCGACGATCTACGGCGTTCTTTCTGAGACGGCGGTAACGCTGAAAACAACGATTATCGATGCCGGGTTGTTGGCAGGTTCTCCCGGAGTCGTCCGCGAACAATGGAACGTCGACGTTTCCAATGGCGCCACCACGGTGAGCTTCGGCCTGGCTGTTTTTCTCCCGAGCGAATCGGATCAGCCCGTGCCGCTCTTTCTCGGCCTGAATTTCAAGGGAAATGGAAGCGTCCATAGCGATCCCGCACTGATCCTTCCACCCGATGCCCAGAGGGGGGTGAGGGTGCGCCGTTGGCCGGTCGAGATGATCGTGGAACGCGGATATGGCCTGGCGACGATTTTCTACTACGACCTGGCCCCGGACGAGCCTGACCAATGGCGGGATGGACTGGCTCGGCTCTGGCCCACCGATCAAGGGGTCGATCCGCCGGGCGCAGTCGCCGCCTGGGCGTGGGGCCTGAGCCTGGCCCGGCAGGTCCTTGCGGCTGACGCGCGAATCGATCCGGACCGCCTGGCGGTTATCGGCCATTCCCGCCTGGGCAAGGCCGCGCTCTGGGCGGGGGCGTGTGATCCGGGGTTTGCCCTGGTTGTATCCAATGACAGCGGATGCGGCGGAGCGGCGCTATCCCGGCGCCGATTCGGCGAGCGTCTCCTGCACATCAATACACGGTTCCCCCATTGGTTCACGCCTGTTTTTGCCACCTACAATGAACGCGAAGCGGAGCTGCCGGTCGACCAGCATCAACTCCTCGCGGCGATCGCTCCGAGGCCCCTTTACGTCGCGAGTGCCGAAGAGGATCTATGGGCCGATCCGCGCGGCGAGTATCTGGCACTGAAAGCGGCGGGCCCGGCATGGGGGAGGGAACTCCCCGACGAACCGCCTCCCGTCGCGGGCAGCCTTGTCGCGGGGCCGCTTGGCTATCACTGCCGGCCCGGCCCGCACGATCTGACTCAGGAAGACTGGAATCACTACCTGGATTTTGCCGATACGGTCATGGCGGCGCCCGGGAATATTCCACGGGACTGAGTGTGGATGAACGTCGACGACACCCCGGCCTTTCTCGGGCAGCAGCTCGCCTATTACCGGGCGCGCGCGGCCGAATACGATCAATGGTGGCTCCGGCAGGGGCGTTACGATCGAGGGCCGGTCCTCAATGCCCGGTGGTTCGCGGAAGCAGAAGAGATCTCATCCGCACTCTTGACCCGGGGACCCTTCGGCCGGGTTTTGGAGCTGGCCTGTGGCACCGGAATCTGGACCGGGCAGTTGCTCCCTTTTGCATCGGAGTTGACCGCGATGGACGGATCTCCGGAGATGATCGCGATCAATGCGGCGCGGGTCGGATCGACGAAGATTCGCTACATCGAAGCGGATCTGTTTCAATGGCATCCCACGGAACAGTTCGACACCGTTTTTTTCAGCTTTTGGCTTTCCCACGTGCCGCCCGCACGCTTTGAGGCATTCTGGGAACTCGTGCAATCCTGCCTTGCGCCCGGCGGCAGGGTTTTCTTCCTGGATTCACGTCACGAACCGACCTCGACCGCCCTTGACCACCGTCTCCCGGGAGCGGACGCCACCGTTCTCTCCCGTCGCCTGAACGACGGACGGGAATATCAGATCGTCAAGGTGTTTTACGACCCGATCCGCTTGACGGACCGGATGGTCGGTCTGGGCTGGAGCTTCGAGATTTCCCAGACCGAACGTTACTTCATCGTTGGCGCCGGTGGTCGCTCCGGCGAATCCGCCAATCGGAAGGCAGATCCCGGGTAGCTGCGCCGCGGTGCGTCCTCCAGGCCTTCAGCGACGGTGGGTGTCGGCGTTTATCCGGGAAGGCAGTCAATCGTAAACATACTTCCAACTGCCGTCGGGTTGGTGCTTCCAGACTGTATGGAAGATGCCGCTGACGTCGACGGCTTCTCCGGATTCGGTGGTTCCCTTCAGGGTA
The DNA here is from genome assembly GCA_041395105.1 of Opitutaceae bacterium. Lineage (NCBI taxonomy): Bacteria > Pseudomonadati > Verrucomicrobiota > Opitutia > Opitutales > Opitutaceae > Opitutaceae bacterium. The sequence goes on from JAWLBB010000006.1 coordinate 92,738, forward strand.
AAGGGACCGTAAGTATAGGCGAGGGTGCCGTCTCCCGAGATGTCGACGAAATCGGGTGTCCAGACCAGTGAAACATCCTTCAGCGTCTGTCCATCAAACCAGGCGGCGATGGCCTCTTTGCCCCGGTGGATCCGGCCCCCCCGGTTGATCACGGCCTGCTCGTCGGCATAGGCGAGGAAGGCCTCCTTCAGGCCGACCTCGGCCGCCTTTTGGGCAAAAGCAAGTTCGGTGGAGCGGACTTCCTCGATCCAGGTGGTTGGATCACCGGCAAAGACCGTTATCAGGCACGGACCGATAAGGCCCAGCAACAGGGATGTTTTCAGCAGTTTCATGGTCGCAAAGGATTCTCCTGTGAGGGTTTTATGACCGACTGAGACTCTTCATCATTCTCCGGAGGACCGGGGATCGCAAGGCCTTCCTTTCCGCCGACAGACACTCTGCCGGTGAAGCGCTGAATCTCCCGGCTTGTCAGCCGCGGCGTTCACGGCGGGAGCCGTCATTCCGGTGGTGACGGTCTCGATCGCACCGGCGTCGTTGCTCTTGTGGCTGGTTCCCGTCCTCGCGATCATCCTCCTCGGCGCACTGGGTGCGGTCGCCGCGGCCACCGGGGGAGCGGCCCCGGCGCGGGGTGCCGTCCGGGTCTGCTTCTGGGGCATGCTGGCGATGGGGTTGACCGCCCTGGTCGGACGGCTCTTCGGCGTTTCCGTTTGATCCCGGCGGCTGCTTCACGGGCCCCGGCCGGGCTTCGATGGCACGACGTGTTGGTATCCTACGTTTTGTTTGAGTGGGAAAAACACTACGGTTCTAGGGCGAATCGACATTCAAATTGTGCGCTGCTTCCGCTTCTCTTCTCACCAGCAGCGCAATTTGAATGTCGATTCGCCCTGGCTAGAATGGCGCTTAGTTAAGGGTGCTTGTCGTTGTTTTGTCTCGGACAACCGTTGCGGCTGGCCGGGGACGTCCAGCGCTACCACGGATGCTCTGATTTCAGTTGACAGGGCGAGGGCCTCCGGACCCGCGGTCGAAGAGCAGTCAACACCTCGTTGGCTGATCCGAATCTTTCGCTAACTGGACGCCATTCGTTCTAGCTACGTTTTGTTCTCAAACCGGAGAGTCTGATCCCGTTGGAACCCTCGGCGGATCGATGGGGGATTTCTTGACCTCGCGGTTTTCTGTCTGCAGGCTGCGGTCCCAGTGGCGGCAAGGCTCTGCATGGGCGGCGCGATGGCCAAGCAGGTTCATCCGCCCAATGTGCGGGTTCGGGCAGCTCATTCAGCGATCATCCGGCCGCAATACCCCGGCGGCTCTTTGATCCTTCGAATCGGGGAAAACAATGGAGATCATCCCATGAATTGGTACCTGGCAGCATTGAAGAAATACGCCGTATTCAACGGACGGGCGCGGCGGAGTGAGTTTTGGTATTTTGTCCTTTTCAATTTGATTGTCAGCATCGTGCTCACGGTGGTCGACGGCATCACCGGGTCGCTCAATGCGGCCACCGGTATGGGGTTGCTGAGCGGACTGTATTCCCTGGCGGTTCTCATTCCCAGCATCTCGGTTGCGGTCCGACGTCTTCATGACACCGAAAGGAGCGGTTGGTGGGTGCTCATCGGACTGATCCCGTTGGTTGGGGCAATTGTCCTGATTGTTTTCGCCGTCCAGGAAGGAACCTCTGGTGCCAATCGGTTTGGCGAAGATCCCAAGGCCGCGGCGGCCTAAGAGGCGGAAAGGAATGGGGAGATGGCGGATTTCCGTCACCCTTCCGGATTCGATCCGGTAGGGTGATGGGGATACCGTTTGCAGAATTCGCTTGCGGGGCGATGCGGGAACAGCCAGAGGTACTTCTGTCAGTGGAGATTATCTCCACTTATAGGTTGCCCGGAGTCCTATGACGCTACGTCAGTCCTAAGGCCGTGCTGTTCAACTCGCTCACTTTCGTCGTATTCTTTGCGATTGTCCTGGTTGTCCACCACCTGCCGTTCCCGTGGACCTTCAAGAAGGTCAACCTACTGGTGGCGAGTTACATCTTTTACGCGGCCTGGAACCCGCCGTTTGTCCTGCTGCTTTGGTTGTCGACGGTCATCGATTTCGTGGCTTCGAAACAGATCGCGGCAACCTCCCGGCCGGGTGTCCGGCGAAGCTGGCTGGTCGTCAGTGTATTGACCAATCTCGGCCTGCTCGGCCTTTTCAAGTATGGCGGCTTCTTCCTGGAGAACTTCACTGCTGCCGCCAGCGCCTACGGCTTCGATTACCATCCGGCCGCCCCAAGCATCATCCTTCCGGTCGGGATCTCGTTCTACACCTTCCAGACGATGTCCTATACGATCGACGTTTACCGGCGCAATACGCCGCCGGCGCGGTCGTTCCTGGACTTCGCTCTCTTCGTGACCTTCTTCCCGCAGCTGGTGGCCGGACCGATTGTCCGGGCCACCCAGCTCATACCGCAATTCGTCAGGGAGCACCAGGCCACCCGCCCGCAGCTGGTATGGGGGCTGGGTTTGATGACGTGGGGGCTCTTTCAGAAGGTCGTCCTGGCGGATACCTTTCTCGCCCCGACTGCCGATGCGGTCTTCGGTTCAACCGATCCCGTTCTCGGGCTGGACGCCTGGCTCGGGGCGCTCGCCTTCAGCGGTCAGATCTTCTTCGACTTCGCCGGTTATTCCACCGTGGCCATCGGGTCCGCCCTCTGCCTCGGGTTTTCCATTCCGGAGAATTTCCGCTATCCCTACGCAGCCATCGGTTTCTCCGACTTCTGGCGCCGCTGGCATATCTCGCTATCGACCTGGTTGCGTGACTATCTCTACATACCCTTGGGCGGTAACCGGAAGGGCAGCCTGCGGACCAACGTCAACCTGATCGTCACCATGCTGCTGGGTGGCTTCTGGCATGGAGCCTCCTGGACCTTTGTGGTGTGGGGCCTGCTTCATGGCATCTACCTGTGGGTGGAACGGTTCCTGAAATCGGTTTTTGGAGGACGGGAGACTTTTGCCAGACCCGGCGCGAAGATACTGATCGGATTGCTGACCTTCGTGCTCGTCGTGGTGACCTGGGTGTTCTTCCGATCGCATGATTTCGCCACGGCGGGAGGGATCCTGCGGTCGATGGCGGGCCTGACCCCGGACGGGGTTCCGGTGTTGAGCTCGATCAACATGCTGAAAACGACCGTCGTTGTCCTGCCGCTCGTCCTGCTGCAATGGTTTCTGCGGGATTCGATGGTTGAAGAGGTCATCGCGCGGGTGCCCTGGTGGCTGGGCGGACTGGGCTGGGCGGCCATGCTCATTGTGATCATCATTACTCAAGGAGGCGGCGGTGCATTCATCTATTTCCAATTCTGAGTCGCCCCCGCAGTGGCCCGAGGAATACTGGAAACGTCCGATTCCGAGTGCCCACTGGCGGGCCGTCGGCCTGATGACCGTGATCATTGTGGGGCTCTTCATGATCGTCTGGGAGACATATTGGCGATCCCAGCAATACGGTCCCAGCTTTGAGAAAACAAAGGATCTCTGGTCGGAGAACCGGGCCAGGGTCGGAACGGACGGCGCCGACGAAACGGTGATCATCGGCTCGTCTCGGGTCCTTTTCGATATAGACTTGGACATGTGGCAGCAGTTGATCCCGGGTCCACGGCCGATCGACCTGGCCATCCCCGGCGCCTGCCCGCTGCCCATCCTCCACGATCTGGCCGAGGATCCATCCTTCACCGGGACATTGATCTGCGGGGTGACCGAAGGGCTTTTCTTCATCCCGGCCCCGGCGCCTCCCTCCGCGAAAGCGGCCGGTTTCGTCAATTACTACCACGACTGGTCGCCGTCGGCGCGCGCCAGCCTCTATCTCTCCGTGCCGATCGAGTCGGCGTTTGCTTCAATCAACAAGGAAGACCTCAGCCTGGACGCGCTGCTCAACCGATGGGTGCCGCTGAAGAATCGACCGGGAACCCGCGTGTTTCCGCCTGAACCTCCGTATTTCGGCAAGATCGAATGGGATTGGCGGAACAAGATGTGGATGCGGATGGTGACGGATCGGGCCCTGCAGGAAAAGGTTCAGCAGATCTGGCTGCCGCTCTTCAAGATGGCCCCACCCTTTGGCGGCCCCGGTCTGGATGAGCTGATGGGCGACATCAAGGCCGACCTTGACAAGATCGAGGCACGGGGAGGGCGAGTGATCTTCGTCCGGTGTCCCTCGACGGGTGAACTGCGTGAGATCGAAAAAACGATGTGGCCGCGCGCAGATTACTGGGACCGGTTGATCCGTGAAACCGGCCGCCCGGGAGTCTATTTCGAGGACCACCCGCAATTGAGCAGGTTCACCTGTCCGGAATGGTCCCACCTTTCCGCCGCGGATGCCGTTCTTTTCACGAATGCGCTTGTTCCGATCATCCAGGCGGGACTCGCCGGGGCTCAGCCCTGACTGTCCTTGATGTCCGGATTGGGTTTCGTGCCGTCTTCGGGACCGACATCCCGATCTTCGTCGCCCTCGATCAGGTGGCGGAAGCGCTGGTAGGAGAACCCGACCCAAAGAAGGACGGCACCGAGCACGATGAATGCGGCAATCCGGTAGAGGGTGGAGTTGATATCTACCAGGAAGACCCGGAGGATGCAGGCTGCGAGGACGATCAACCCGGAAATACGATGCGGACGTGAGCGGAAGAAGAGCCCGATGAAGAAGACCGCGATACCGCCGATCGCCCAAATAACACTGGTCAGGTCAGCCCAGGGCGCGTGGTTTCTGGAGGCGATCAATACGAGGAACAGAAGGGCGCAGGCCGCATGGGCGCCCATCCAGATGGAGCGGTATCCCGCCTTGGGCCATGAATAGCGCCGATCGGTTATGGCGGGGAAGGCCGCCAAGGCGAGGCCGGCGACGATTGCCCCGGCCAGTGCCATCCATTCGGAACCTGCGGGTGGCCATCGATGGGACCCGGTGATCGTCAGCATCACCAGACCCAGGAGGATCGAGCCGATGCTCATGACAATGGGGGACCGGTGGGCGTATCCGAGACCGAGGTAAACGGTGGCCGCGCCCACGGTTGCCCAGGTGGCCCCGTTGATTTCCAGATTCCGGTCGATCGCGGCCCAGGTCAGGAACACGCAGGTGATCCCGGTCAGGATGCTCGCTGCGGTGAACCATTTCAGCTTGGCCATACCGTCCCGGACAGTCCCGCGCAGAGTCAGCCCGGCCATGACCAGAAGGGCACCTGAACCGGCGGCACAATACCAGGGATCCGCCTGCGGTTGGATAACCGCCCAGGTCTGGTGATAGGCGCTGAGGACGACGCTCGCGGCAAGCGCGAGCACCCCCGATCCGACGAGACTGATCCGCCGGGTTCCTACTCCCGTCCAGGCCGCGACCGCGGCGAGAACACCGCTGAGACCTGCGGCAACCTGGATGGGGACCGATTGAAAGAGTGCCGTTTCGACCAAAGCCAGTGCCGACGCGATCAGTCCGGTTCCGAGAAGGAGCAGGGGATTCAGGTATGCGGGGTACTTCCCGGATTCAACCTCCGCGCATCGCCAGCCGGCCAGTGCGGTGGTCAAACCGACCGAGCCGGCGCCGATCCAGAGCCAGGGAATCCCGTGGGCGGCTTCATTGAAGGAGTGAAGGGAGAGGTGGGCGTAGAAGAGGGCGATGGCCGCGGCGGGCAATGCGATGACTGAGCGCATCACCCGGGAAAGCAACGCGAGCAGTATCGCCGTGATGAGCAGGGCAACCGGTCCCCAGGCCAGTTCGAAGACAAGTCCGCAGGCCAGGTACGTCGGCACAAGCGCAGGCAGGGTCAGAATTCCGGAGAACTGGTCGGGCAGGCGGAAGGTATCCATCGGCCAGGACCGGATAAGGAGTATGAAGAACATTGGACCGGCGAGGACGAAGAGCCCGGTCACGAGTCCGTCCGTGGTCAACATCTGGCCGAGGAGTCTTGCGGCATCCTCCTTGAAGAATCCGAGCGAGAGGATCCAGGTGAGAACCGCCACGAGGAAGAGGACGAGCTTGCGGGTGCGTTGAGCCGCAGCAAGGATCACGAACGCCTCTATAGCCAGGACGACCCAACGGGTGCGGGATCCCCATTCGGTGCAGATGCCGAGCCCGGTCAGAGCGGCTACCTTGACCGCGAACATGGTGAAGAGGCTGTCAGCCGGGGCTGTCCGCCAGATCCAGAAGGCGGCTGCAAGCGCGACGAGGGCCGACCCGAAGAAATACCAGGACAGGGATCCGGACGGCAGAACTATGACGGCGACATTGAATCCCGCAGCCACCGCGACGGGCGCGTTGATCGACTGAATCCAGCGTTGGGACCGTGACATCCGGCCGTCCTCTTCAGGTCCCTCAAGAACGGCGGAAAGGAAAACGAGGAAGAAGCCGGTTCCCAGGATACTGAATACGAAGAAGGGGCTTCTCATGCCGAGCCCGGAATCCCAGATTGCGACCGCGAGGGTAAGGTAGACGGCATACTGAAGGACAGCCGCCACCCCGATGGGCAGCGCCCAACCCTTCCAGCGTTTCAGGACGACGCTGAACGCTGTCAGCCCAAGCGTGCCGAGAATGGCGTAATCATCGAAGCCGACTTCGATCGAGAGGAAGATGGAGACAAACCCGAGGAGGGTCGCCATGGTCGCTACGGTCGAGGACTGGCGTTTGAGGGCGACCGTGAAGATGAGTGCGATCGCACCGAGTTGGAGGAACGTTGCCACAGCCAGGTTGTCCGTGACCTTGACCGCCGGAACGGCATAGGCGGCCAGCGCGGCGAAATAGACCAGGGCGAGTCCCCCGCCCAGCAGGACGGCTCCGAACTTGGGAAGCCGCTTCTCGAAATGGACACCGGCCAGGGCGATGCCGATGGAAACGACGACCAGTTCGGTCAGTTTGACCCAGGGAGGCGTATTGACCGAGACATAGACGCCGAAAAAGACCACGCCGATGACGGCGAGGAGCATCCCGATCCGGGTCGTCCACCACGCCACCAGATTGACTTCGCCGGAACCCTGGGCAGGTGGCAGCAGGTGCAGGGCACGAAGCGCCTTCGCGGCAGCGGAAGGCGTGGCCGGCTTGGCCACCGGAAGCTTCACCGGAGTGTAAGGTGGAGTTGCCGCCGGGGCAGGGGGCGCCGCCGGTGGTGCTTGAGGTTTGGAGTCCTGCGGCTTCGGGGCCTGCGGCTGAATCGCGACGGTCGAGCCGACCGGAGCGGGAGGAGACGGCGGGTTCCCGGTGGAGGACGATTTCAATCCGGCCTGATCACTGAGGACTTCAATCAGCTTTTCGAGGCGTACCTGGCGGGCCCGCTGATCGGCAGCATCCTGCTCTAGTCGCACCAGGCGCGCCCGCAATTCGCGAATCTCGGGGTCGTCACTCATATCCGGGGCATTGATGAGGTCCTGTCCTTTGCAGAGGACGATCACTCAGTCAGAGGGTGACCTCAATGGCAATCCGAATGCACGAGTCTTCGAGATTCAGGGGGCCGGACCTTTCTGCTTGTGAACCGGGTCAGAGGTTGACGGGATATGGTTTCATGATGTCCGGACGACTTTCGATTGTCGGGTCAATCGCCCTGGCCAGCTTTTGGGGGTCACTGACCGGCGCGGCCACCTTGACCACTGATTTTTCCGAAGGTTTCGGGGAGTGGGTGCCCTTGGCATCCGGAGCCTGGGAGATCGACGCGGAGGACGGAAATCCGTTGGCCGCCCTGGTCGAGCCGGGGGCCCAGCGTCCGCCGGTGCGCCGTCCGACCGCCTATCTCTTCCTGCAGGACCATGTCTGGATGGACGTTGAAATCACGCTCAAGGCAAAGAGTCTGGAACCTGAGTCGGTCGTCAACCGTGATGTCGTAGTGATCTTCGGATACATCGACGACACCCATTTTTATTATGCGCATATTGCGGCCTCGTCCGATGACAAGAACCACAACGTCATCAAGAAGGTCAGCGGCGATCAGCGGACGAACATCGATCGGGAGACGCTTCCGGAGGCGCGGCTGACTGACGGTTGGCACACGGTTCGGGTGCGCCATGGAAAGACGGGCGAAATCGAAGTTTTTGTGGACGACCTGGAAACGCCTCTGATGACGGCCGTCGACCGGGATTATCCGGCCGGGTCGGTCGCCTTCGGCTGTTTTGACGACCGGGCGCTCTTTGACGACGTCCGGGTCGAAGGGCTTCTTTTCGAATTGGCACCGCCCGGGCGGATCATTGAGGGTGAGGATCAGGCCGGCTCCCGAGACACGGGCCGATGAACCCACCGCGTGCCTGCCCGGGGTTTGCGGGCGTTTCGGCCGATCCATCGCCGTCCGTCGGGTCCTCCCTGAGGCCCCGCTGACGCTGGCTCACTCCAGCTTGATCCGGGCGTCGATGGCGGTGACCCGTTCGTCGTTGGCGAGGAGCGGATTGACATCCAGCTCCTTGATCTCAGGGAAGGCCAGGACCAGTTGGGACAGCTGGATGAGGGCCTGGTAGATCGCTTCCATGTTCGCCTTGGGGCGATCGCGGTAGCCGGCAAGGAGTCGGGAAACCCGGGTCTGGCTGACCATATCCGCGGCAATCGAGCGGGTGATGGGAGGAAGGGCCATGGCGTGGTCGCGGATAACTTCGACCGCGGTGCCGCCATGCCCGAACATGATGACGGGACCGAAGGAGGCGTCCCGGGTCGCGCCGATGATCAGTTCGTGCGAACTGGGCATTTTCACCATCTGCTGGACGGAGAATCCGGTCAATTCCGCATCGGGTCGGATGGATCGCACCCGGCGGCTCATGGCCTCGGCCGCCGCCGCCACCTGCTCGTCACTTTCGAGATTCAGGGCAACGCCGCCGACATCCGATTTGTGGGAGATCTGCGGTGAGATGATTTTCAGGACGATCGGGAATCCGATTTCCCGGGCCATGACCACGCACGCAGCCGGATCTGCGGCGATCCGGGAGGTGATGACGGGCAGGCCCGCCGCGGCCAGAACCTGTTTGGCTTCGGGCTCGGTCAGTTCGTTGCGCCGGTCGGCGCGAACCGACGCAAAGCACGCGCCTATCTTTGTCCGGTCGAGGGACACTGCCGGAGGTGTGGTCTCTTCCCCGGCAAGGTAGGATTGGCCCTTCCGGTAGCGGGTCATGTCGAGGAAGGCATGAACCGCATCCTCCGGTGTATCGAAGCAGGGGATACGTCGATCGGAAAAGAGGGCTCTCGCCCTGGCCACCCCGTCGCGTCCCAGCCAGCAGGTGAAAACCGTTTTGGGGCTCCCGGCGGCTGTCTCGAGCATGGCCCCGGCGATGATATCGCTGGGAACGATGGCTGACGGTGCATGAATGAAAAGAACCGCGGCGGTATCTTCGTCCTCCAGCAGGATCTTCAGGGCCTGGACATATCGTTCGGGCGGGGCGTCGCCGATGATGTCGATCGGATTGGCCCGGGACCAGTTGGCCGGAAGGCTGTCGTTGAGGCGGTCGAAGGTCGGCTTGGAGAATCTCGCCAGGCGGCCTCCGTTCAGGACCAGGCTGTCGGTGGCCATCACGCCCGGCCCGCCTCCGTTGGAAACGATGCTCAATCCGTCCCCGTGCAGGGGTTTGGCTTTGCCCAGGGTTTCGACCGCGCCAAAGAGGTCCTCGAAGGAGTCCACCCGCAGGATGCCGGCCCGACGAAAGGCGGCTTCGTAGACTTCATCGGACCCGGCGAGGGCGCCGGTATGGGACGCCGCAGCCTTCTGGGCGTCCGGCACCCGGCCGGATTTGATGGCGATGATGGGCTTTTTCCGCGCGGCGAGGGTGGCCGCGTTCATGAAACCGGGACCGTTCCTGATCGCCTCGATATAGAGCAGGATGGCGCTGGTGACGTCGTCATCGGCCAGGTATTCGATCGTGTCCGAGAAATTCACGTCGATGCTGTTGCCAAGCGAGACAAAGCAGGAGAAGCCGATCCCTCCGGATTTGGCCCAGTCGAGGACGCTGGTGGAAAGTGCGCCGGATTGGCTGACAAAGGCGAGTGATCCGGCCAGCGAGCCGGTGTGGGCGAAGCTTCCGTTGATGCCCGATCCCGGGACAAGCAATCCAAGACAATTGGGCCCGAGGAGGCGCATGCCGGATTGCCGTGCCCGTTGCAGGGCCTGTTCCTGAAGCGAGAGTCCTCCCGTGGGCGGAGGGGCGTCGAGTCCGGCGGTCAGGATCACGCTGGCCCTGGTGCCCTGACGACCGAGCGCTTCGATCAGATCGGGGATCATGGCGGGTGGTGTGCAGATGATGGCGAGTTCCGCCGGCCGCGGAAGCTCAGCCACGGTAGGGTAGGTGAGGACGCCCGAAACGGATTCATATTTCGGGTTTACCGGCATGATCGGCCCGGCAAAGCCGGCGGCCATGAGATTCTTCATGACCATGAAGCCCAGGCTGACGGGGTTCCCGGAGGCTCCGATAACGGTGATGGATTCCGGATGGAAAAACGAACGCATATTCGTGGTGCTCATGAGTTGACCGTCTGTCTTGGGGTGGCTCCGGGGTCCGTGGGAAGGACCCTGATCGGATGAATCGTCTTGTCTGGAAATCTCCAGGCCGGTTGAGGGTCAGGCCAATGGTGTGGATCGAACCTTTGGTGTCTTGATACGGATGGCGTCCTTTTCCTGGTGATAGTGCGACCACATACAGGCCAGGGCGCAGGAAGCCTCGCAGGTCCTCACGTTGTCGGCGGGTCCCGGCAGGATCACGGGAACCCGGTAGCCCAGGATAATTCCAGCGGCGCTGGCATCGATCAGGCGTCGCAGCTGCTGGACGAGGATCCTTCCCGCCTCCATGTCCGGAACAACGAGGATATCGGCGTTTCCCACGACAGCGGAATGACAGTTGCTCGAGTCTCCCGCTTCGCTGGAGACGGCAATATCGAACGGCATGGGACCGTCGACCATGGCTCCTCTGATCTGGTTGCGTTCGGCCATTTTGCAGAGTGCGGCCGCCTCCATGGTCGATGGCATGCGCAAATCAACGAGATCTCCGGCTGAGAGAATCGCCACTCTGGGACATTCGCGGCCCAGCGCGTGAAGGAGATCCACCGCGTTCTGGACGATTCCCGTCTTGGTCTCTATATCCGGTGTGACGTTCAGTTCGGTGTCGGTCATGAAAAGGGTTCGCGGAAAGGTGGGCACATCGAGTGAGTGGACATGGGTCCGTTTTCGGCCGGTCCGCAGCTTCATCGACCCATTGAGGACGCCAAGCAGCTCTTCCGAGGAGAGCGTACCCTTCATGATCAGTTCGACCAGTCCCTCCTCCGCGAGGCGGACCGCTTCCTCGGCCGCCGCATGGCTATGGGCGACGTCGATCATTTCGAATGCATCGATGGCGAGGCCCTCTGCTTCCGCCACGGCCTTGATCTTGTAGGCAGGTCCGATCAGGACAGGAATAATCAGATGATCTCCATGCGCCTCGATACAGTTGGCCAGCGTTGCCCTGTCCACCGGATGGACGACCGCAGTGCGGATAGGCGGCTGCGGTTCTGCGAGACGAATCAGTTCCTGGAAGCGGACGAATCGCTCAACAATCTTGACCTCTGGCAGTGTCTTGCGGGGACGGATGATCTTCTCCCTCGGGGCCATCACTTCGGCCTCTCCACGGATCACTTCCTCACCTCGCTGGTTGCGGCAGAAACACTCCAGGGTGACCCTCGACTTCTCACTGTCCTTTCTTGTCACCCGGACCGTGGTGACAATGTGATCGCCGATGGCGACAGGCCGCTTGAACCGGAGGGTCTGCCCGAGATAAATCGTTCCGGGGCCGGGCATCTCCGTCCCCAGGACCGTCGAGATGAGCGCCGCTCCCCACATGCCGTGAGCGATGATCTTCTGGAAGAAATCGCTGCGGGCGAATTCCTCGTCGACATGGGCCGGATTCACATCGCCGGATACCGCGGCGAAGAGGAGAATGTCGTCCCGTGACAGCACCCGGTGCAGGGTCGCCTCGTCGCCAATCGACATTTCATCGAAGGTCCGGTTTTCGATGGTCGGGTTCCGTCCGGTCATTTTCTTCATGGTCCCGTCAGGTTTCAGCCGGACTGATGAAGTCCGCCGTCAACATAGTGGATCGTGCCGGTGGTGGCGCGAGCAGCCCTGCTGACGAGGAAGGCAGCGGCTTGGCCGACTTCCTCGATGGTGACAGGCCTCCCGATAAAGGTGCGCTTCACCATTTCCCCCTGCAGGGCGTCAAAATCCGGGATGCCGGAGGCCGCCCGGGTCCTGATCGGCCCGGCCGAAAGCGCGTTGACCCGGATTCCCTGGGCACCCAGTTCGGCGGCCAGGTACTTGACGCTGCACTCGAGGGCGGCCTTGGCCGGCCCCATCACGCCATAGCCGGGCATATAGCGCTCCGAACCTGAAAAAGTCAGTGTCAGCAGGCAGCCACCGGCTTTCATGAGAGGTTCGGCGAGGCGGGCCATGCGCAGAAAGGAGTGACAGGAAACTGACATGGCGTGGGCGAAGCCATCCGCGGAGCAGTCGAGATAACGTCCGTAGAGGTCGTCTTTTCGTGCGTAGGCGATCGCGTGGAGAGCGAAGTCGAGCTTACCCCAACGGGATTGAACGGCCTCGAAGACCGCCTCCAGTTCGCCCGGATGGGTCACATCGCAGGGCAGGATGATCGGCGCATCCAGTTTCTCCGCCAACGGGCGGACATGGGGCTCGGCCTTTTCGTTCAGGTAGGTGACAGCGAGGGTGGCCCCTTGAGCGGCAAGAGCCTGTGCGCAGCCCCAGGCAATACTCTGGTTGTTGGCGATGCCGATCACCAGACCGCGGCTCCCCTCGAGTGAAAATGGATTCATGACGGCTCTGCCCGTTTCTCTTTCCCGTAGTCTATCCGGATGCCGATGCGGAACAACCGGAACTGGTGAAAGGGCCGACGATATCTCCAGGATATCGGAAAGGATTAGGCATCCTTATCGTCCGGTCCGGCCTCCTTTGAGGGGAATTCCGATCCCTCCGGCTGCGCTCAGGGCAGAAGCTGGAAAGGAAAGAGCCAGGGGATGGCCAGGGAGGCGATGAGCCAGAGCAGAAGATTCAGGAGGATTCCGACGCGGGGAGAGTCGCTGAACCGATATCCGCCCGCGCCAAAAACATAGGTGTTGGTCTGGTTACCGATGGGTGTCGCAAAACAGGCGCTGGCTCCGAACATGGCTCCGATCGTGACTGGTCCGCTGTTGCTGAAAACCTGCAGCACCTCGGCAGTTTTAGGAATCCGGGGGCCACCACCACGGCCAGTCCGGACATGGCGATCACATCGGGTGAGCTCCAATTGCGGACGAAGGCCACGAAGACACCGACAGTGACCAGACCGACGATGACGAGCTGAACAGTCCCTGTGTCCGTTGGTTTGATTGACGATGGAGCCAGCCGGACTCGGTCGCCCGGTGCCGGCGGCCGGTCGCCGCTCAGCTTTCGTCTTCCGGCATGACCCGTTGGGAAGAGAGGCTGATCTGGTCGCCGAGCGGGCTGTTCGCCTCGCTGTATTCGGATTCGACATGACCCGGCAGAGTGGTGATCAGCTGGAACAACTCAGGGCGGCGGTCCAGACGGGGAGTGACGGTGCCTCCGTGCCGGGCCTGGTGCAGGTCATCGAGGTCGAGATCGCAGATGAGGACGGTTTCCTCATTGGAATCCGCCTCGGCGGCGATGCCATCGCGGGCGAAAGCGAAATCACAGGGCGTCAGGACGGCGGCCTGTCCATACTGAATGTCCATATTGGTGACATCGGGCAGATTCCCGACGTTGCCGGCCATCGCGAGGTAGATCTGGTTCTCGATGGCGCGGGCCTGGGCGCAGTAGCGGACCCGAAGATAGCCCTGGCGGGTGTCGGTGCAGAAGGGCACAAAGATGATCTCCGCACCCTGGTCGGCGAGGAAGCGGGCCGCCTCGGGAAACTCCACGTCGTAGCAGATCAGCACGCCGATCCTCGCCTTGGGCGTGTCAATGATGCGGAGGGCATTGCCGCCCTTGATTCCCCACCAGCGACGTTCGTTTGGCGTGATATGGATCTTGGGTTGCTCAACGACCTCGCCATTCGGCATGCAGACGTAGCAGACATTGAGCAGCGAGGTGCCGACATGGGACGGATGGCTCCCGCCGATGATGGTCAGTTTGTACTTCTTGGCCAGGCCGGTCAGGAGCTTGACGTAGCGCGGGGTGTATTCGGAGAGTCTCTCCATGCCTTCCTGCGGAGTCTTCGCCTCGGTCGCCGAGAGCAGTTGAACCGAAAGCAGTTCAGGCAGCAGGACATAATCAGCCTGGTAGTCCGAGGCGATGTCCACGAAATAAGTGACCTGGCGGGAAAACTCGGCGAAGGACTTGACCTTGCGCATCTGGTACTGGACACAGGCCACCCGGCATTTGCGGGCGCCGTCGTCCAGCGCCTTGAAGTCAGGATTGGTCCACTCGATCAGGCTGGCGTGGTTGTGGCTTTTGGGGTCGCGCAGGTAGTTCGTCATGACCCCGCGCAGGACAAAACCCTCACGTAGTTGAAAACTCAATACGAGATCGCGCAACTGGCCGGTGACGACGCGATGGGCGTAGTCCTCGGCCGACATCTTGTGGGCATACTCATCGTAGTTCCAGAGGCGCCCTCCGGCCAGGATGCGGCGTTTGTTCAGCCGGCGGCAGAGGTCGCGACGGGCTTCATAGAGGGCGGCTCCGATCCCGAGTCCCCGGACTTCGGGGTCGACGCAGATGTCCGCCCCGTAGAGGGTGTCGGCCCTGGGATCATGATTGGTGAAGTAGCCGCTGTCGGTGATGCCGGCCCAGGTGTGGTGGCGCAGGTCGTCGTTTCCCAGGTCGACGATCAGGCTGGCCACCGCGCCGACGATCTTCCCGTTGGTTTCAGCGACAATCTGTCCCTGCGGGAAGACCCTCTGGTGGCTGCGGAGGTGCGATTCCCCCCAGACCATGTTCTCGTCCGCCAGAACCGGGTAGGCCTTGCGATTTAATTCCAGAAGGGCGGGAATGTCATCCAGGGTTGCTTCGCGTATGGTCAGTCCGGCCTTTTTCTTTTTCATTTTGGGGTGGAAGGTATTTCGGCCGCGATGGGAAAACAAGGGGAGATTCAGGATTCTTGGATCGGTTCATTCCGACATTGCAGGTCGTGTTGGGTTTGCTAGCATCCGTGCCTTTCGTCCCGATTCGACTCTCCCTAAAACCGATTACCACCTCCAAATATGAGCTCGATCAAACTCCGCCAGAACTGTGTCACGTCACTCCTGATCCCGACCAGCATGGGCATCCGGATGACTCCGGACAACGGTCAGCCGGTCCATAGCAGCACCCGGTTCACCGTCCAGGTGACGAGTGCCGAGTCCAATGTGGCGAGCATTTCGTCCTACCTGGGTTTGCCCGTGAAGATCCTGACCAATTTCGTGGCGGGCAGCCCGATCGCCCGGATGATCAAGGACAATCTGGCGGCCCGGCACATCGCCTTCGAGGGACCTGACGTGGCGCAGGGCGGGCCCTGGGGTTACCGGCACCAGATCAATATCGCGGACAGCGGTCTGGGTTCACGCGGACCGCGGGTCTGGAACGACCGGGCCGGAGAAGTGGGCCGGACTCTGAACGTCAAGGATTTCGATCTAGAGCGGATTTTCGGAGAAGAAGGCGTTCAGATCGTCCACCTGTCCGGATTGATCGGGGCGCTTTCGCCGGAGACCAGCCGGTTCTGTCTGGAATTGGCGCGCACAGCGAAAAAGCACGGTACGGCCGTATCCTTCGATCTCAACCACCGGGCGACATTCTGGAAGGGGCGGGACAAGGAGTTGCGCGAGCTTTTCCTCGAGATCGCCGGCCTCTCCGATATCCTGGTCGGCAACGAGGAGGACTTCCAACTCTGCCTCGGGCTCGAAGGCCCCGAGGCCGGCGGAAAGGACCTCGCGGGCAAGATCGAGAGCTTCAAGGGGATGATCAATGCTGCCAAGAAGGCCTTCCCCAACACCTCGGTTTTCGCGACCACCCTGAGGGAAGTGGTCAGCGCCAACTGTCACAACTGGGGTGCCATCGTGTCGGAGGGCGACAACTGGCATATCGTCGAGCCGCGCGAGATCGGGGTTCTCGATCGAATCGGCGGAGGCGATGGTTTCGTCGGCGGAATGCTCTACGCCCTGCTGCGTGGCTGGAGCGCCGAGAAGTGGGTCCAGTTTGGTTGGGCGACCGGGGCACTCGTCGCCACCCTCAACACCGATTATGGACAGCCCGCCGACGAGGACCAGATCTGGTCCATCTGGAAGGGCAACGCGCGGGTGCAGCGGTAGAACGTTTCCACGGGGACCCGCTGTCCCTGTTTCGCGAAACCCATGACCTCTGTTCCGTCCCTCGGCCTTCTGTTCGATTCCGCCGAGGTTCCGCGCATTCGCACCACTTTGCAGCGCCCGGAGTTTGCCGCCTTTTGGGATGGCGCCCGCAGGGCCGATCTCGCGGCTGACGAGCGTTTTCTGCGCGAGGAACTCAGGCTCAACAATCCGAACTCCGATTTGGCACGCGCGGCCAACATTCTGCAGCGCTGTGCCTTCGTGCAGGCAATCGAGTCCGATCCGGCGCAGGTCGCTCTCGCCCGACTCGCCCTGGACCGCATGCTTGCCTACAAGCGCTGGGACTGGATCCTTGAGGCCGGACGGGATACGGTTGGCGTCATGCGCAACGGCACGACTTCAGTCGGTGCCGTTCTGGCGGCTGACTGGCTTGGGAGCGGTCTGCCAGCCGTCGCTCACGATGCTCTCATTCGCCACCTGGTCGACGAAGCGGGCCCGGCGGCGGAACGCGCCGTCTTCGGCATGACTCACCACGACCAGGTGGTGGGCTGGACCATGGATCCCGGCACCGTCGGCATCCCCAGGGTGGACGTCAGCCGCTGGCCACAGATTCTTGATGTCAACAACCTGCGGGTCATCGCCACCTCCGGTCTGGCTGCCGTAGCCGCGTTTCTCGCAGGCCGTCACCCGCGAGCGCCGCACTGGGCCGCCATGGCGCGCGACAGTCTGCTTCTGTTTGCATCGCGACTGCCGGCTGATGGCACCTTCCCCGAAGGTCCGGATTACTGGCACTTCACCTTCACCTACTTCATCGTTTCGGTGGAGCTGCTGCGCCGCCGCTGTGGGATCGACCTGCGCGACTGTTGCGACTTTCCTGCCATGACCCGCTATGTGCAGGCCGTGGCCGCGCCCACCCGGGACAATCCAGTCGGCTGCCTCAACATTGGCGACGCTTTCCGATCCAGCGGGTCCGAGCCGCTTGCCTGGATCGGCCGCCACTACCGTGATGCCACCGCCAACCACCTCGTGCTTTCCCCCGGAGCCGTGCGCAGCGAAACGGTCAGTACCGCCTGGTCCGCCATCTGGTTCGAGCCCTGCGTCCCGGCCCGCCGCAGCGCCGACCTGAAACTTGATCAGGTGTTGTATCCGGGCATCGTGGTTTCGCGGTCGGGCTGGACGGCGGCCGATTCCGTGCTCTCGCTGCGCAGTGGCTTGCCCGAGAATCATGAGCACGCCGACCGCAACAGCCTCATTTTTACGGCCCACGGCGAACGCCTGCTCCACGATCCGCTGAAGGCCGCCTACTGGCGCGCGGATCCCAGGTGGATGCTGCGCCTGACCGCGGCCCATACCGCTCTGCTCATTGACGGCCGCGGCCACCAGTATCATGAAGGGGAGGAGGGTACCAACGCTTCACAAGCCACCGCCAGGCTCACGGATCACCGGATCGGCCCGGACTGGATGCTCGCCGTCAGCGATGCGACCGACGCCTATGCCCGGGGTGGCCTGCCTGCCACGCTCGTCCGGCGCACCGTGGTTTTTCTCAAGCCTGATGTGTTGATTGTCTGCGATGAGGTTCGGCTCACCTCAGCCCTGAACGTGCAGACCCGCTGGCAGGTCTTCAATGACGACGGCAGGGGTTCGGTCACGGCCGAGACGAGCGGCTTCATCATCGCGCGCCCACATGCCTCGCTGCGGGCCATTGCCGCGGGCATGGGCGCCCTCACGATCACGGCCGGGCACCATCCGCTGCCGGTCGAAGGGGGTGTCTATCCATTTGCGTCCATCACCTCGGCTCCAGCCGTTTCCCATTGTCTCGTCACCGTCTGTATGGCGGCACCGAGCGATGGCGATCACGGCAACCTGACCACCGTGCGCAACGGCGACTCCTGGCAGGTTGCCGGCACTCACCGAAACCGTTCCGTGCGAGTCAGCCTGACGCCCCAAGCCGAAGGTCCGCCCATCGTGGTGCTCTGACCCCGCCGAGATCGTCCCGTCTTCAGGCAATCATCCCGTCGCGATATCCGGGGCGCTCCCAGGGAGTCGCCGTATGGGCAAGAAGCGGGGTGATCCGTTGGTGCAGCGCGACCCTCGCGGCCTGACTCATCGGTTCGAAATTCGTGGCCATCTCGGCGTTCTCCGTCAGGTGAGCGATTGTATCCAACCCGACATTGGCCACGCTAATTCCGGGCAGGCTGATCGCGTAGCGAATCAGGTCCGTGCCGGCGAAATCGGCATCGCGGGCCCGACGGACCATCTTCATCGCGATCACGCCCATCTTGTTTTCGAGGGCCAGCGGCAGCAGTTCATCCTCGTATCGACCGTCGTCCGGACGGGTGCAGGGGAAGGTCGTCATGATGCAGTCGGGGTCGAACTGCCGTATCGCGGCCATCAGGATGTCCGGACCGCTGTGCCCGGTGACGCCAAAACTCCGGATGATTCCCTGTTCCTTGGCTTCGCGGGCGGCGCGGACGGCGCCTTTCTCGATGGCCGCCAGGTCAGCGTCTCTCGTGGGTTCGAAGTTGTGCAGGTGGTAAAGGTCCAGATGGTCGGTCTTCAGTTTGGCCAGGCTGGTCTCCAGTTCGCGTTTGAAGCCATCGTAGCTTCGGTCGGCCGTCTTGCTGACCAGGAAAATCTCGGACCGGTGTTTCTCGACCATGGGACCGACCAGTTCCTCGCTCGGTCCGTAGGAGCGGGCGGTGTCCCAGTAATTGATTCCACGATCGAGTGCGGCCTGGAGGATCGCGGTGACCTCTTCGGACTTTCCGTCGTGATTCGCCGTGAACGCGCTGCCGAGACCAAGCCCGATGATGGAGACTTCAGCGCCGGTCCGGCCGAGCACCCTGCGGTCGATCCTGCGCGGTTTTGGCGGTTCGGCAGCCCGGGTCTTCTGGAGGCCAACCATGGCCACCCCGGCCGCGGCAGTTCCGACCAGACCATGACGCAGAAAGGTTCGTCTCGATTCAGATTGGCTCATGGCGTCGACCGTCATTGAGGGTTGGCTCCCTGTCAATCCGGCAGCCCGGAAACTCCGGGTGACCACCTGTTCCCGGGTTGATTCGGGAATCGGATGTTTACCTCAACTCGGTCGATCGTTATCCGGGGTAAGAGGATCTTTCCGGCTTCGCGATGGTTTGGAGTCTGCGATTTGCCTGGAGAAGGAATCCGATCAACTGTCCGCTCATCCCATTTTACCCGATGTATCTGGAGTTCAATTTCGATGGTCTTGTTGGGCCGACGCACAACTACGCGGGATTGGCCCGGGGTAATCTGGCCTCGACCCGTCACCGTCACCGGACGTCCCATCCGAAGGCGGCTGCGCTTCAGGGATTGGCCAAGATGAGAGCGCTCGCACGACTGGGGGTTCCCCAGGGAGTGCTTCCGCCGCTCGAAAGGCCTTCGGTTCCCGCCCTGCGCCTGTTTGGATTTCACGGAGAGGATGATCGGGCCGTCCTCGCCCGCGCCGCCCGTGAGGCGCCGGAGATTCTGGCTGCCTGCTGCTCGGCTTCAAGCATGTGGACGGCGAATGCGGCCACGGTGGCGCCTTCTTCGGATGCGGAGGATCGACGTCTTCATCTGACTCCGGCCAATCTTCTCAGCCATCTTCATCGCGCGCTTGAGGCGGAGGAAACCGCAGCGGTCTTGCGTGCGATTTTTCGGGATCCCGATCGATTTGTCGTTCATCCTCCGCTGCCGGGGGGGCAGGCCATGCGGGACGAGGGAGCCGCCAACCATACCCGGTTGGTTCCGGAATTCGGCGGATCCGGACTTCATGTGTTTGTCTACGGGAATTCAGCCTTGGGGGAATCCGCGACCGGTCCGGTGCGGTTTCCAGCCCGGCAGACTCTCGAATCCTTCCAGGCTATTGCCCGTCTTCATCAGCTGAATCCGGAAAGGGTGATCTTCCTGCAGCAGAATCCGGCCGCAGTGGATTCGGGTGTCTTTCACAATGACGTTATCGCGGTAGGTCACCGCGGCTTGCTTTTCCATCATGAAGAAGCGTTCGCCGAACGGAAGGACGCCCTGAGGCGTCTCGATGAATCCTACGAACGGATCAACGGTGAAGCCCTCTGCCGGATTGAAGTGCCCGCCGCGCGGGTGGACGTTTCCACAGCCGTCCGCACCTACCTCTTCAACAGCCAGATCGTGACCGTCCCGGGCCGGGGAGAGGTGCTGGTGGCACCGGCGGACTGCCTTGAGGATCCGGATGTGTCCTCCCTGATTGACGAGGTCGTGTCGGATTCATGGAACCCGATCGGAGCGGTCCACTATTTTGATCTGCGCGAGAGCATGCGAAATGGGGGCGGTCCCGCCTGTCTGCGGCAGCGCATCGTGATGAATGAGGAGGAACGGGCGGCGATCCGCGCGCGGGTGATTCCCGACGAGATTCTCTTCGGCCAGCTGGAGGCCTGGATCGATCGTCACTACCGCACGGATCTCGATCCGGCGGATCTGGCCGATCCCCAGCTTCTCGAAGAAACGCGCCGGGCTTTGGATGACCTGACAGACCTCCTCAATCTGGGGTCTCTGTATTCCTTTCAGAAGTAGAACCGGAGAGAAGACGTGGACGGCGGAACCAGCGGTTTCGGTGCGCCGCGAGCGGATGGAGTCGAGAGCCTGCATTCAAGAAATCGCCCGCCCTGGAGATTAGGTCGAAAGTGGCCTTCCGGAAAACCAAGCCATGCGGAGTGTCGGACAAGAACCGGTGCGCTTTGCTTCGGGGATTCGGGTATAACCGTTGTCGTAACCCCAAACCCCAGGATACGGAGTGCGTTCCCCTCTCACGTTCCGAAACGCTGCAGGACGGATCAGGCTGGCCCGGCGCCGGTTTGTTGACGCCCTGAATTGGAGAAGGCGATCAGTGAAGCGGGGACTTCCGGTCTGGATCCCGATCAATGGCTGAAAACAAGACTTCCGCAGTCTCCGGCACTTCAGTTCGAAAGGGTCGGATGCTTGTGTCCGTTTGCGTGACCACCGCGGTCATCGGCTTGAGCTCTCTGCTGGCCGACCGGGTCCTGGCGGAGGGAACTGCAGAGAGCCCGGACCGTCCGGCATCCGACGAGGAGCTCGTTGCCGTTTCGCCGCCGCCGTTCAGCGAGGACATCTTCCCGTGTTCCGATTGCCACGATCCGACGGACAAGGTGAACACGACCCGGCATGAGGTCGATTTCCACGACAATATCCTGCTCAAGCACGACGAAAAGAACCGCTGGTGCCTTGATTGCCATGACGTGCGCAACCGCGACGTGCTGCATCTCGCGGACGGTCGCCCCGTTCCCTTCACCGAGTCCTACCGGCTCTGCGGACAGTGTCACGGACCGCAGCTGAAGAACTGGCGGGCGGGGGATCATGGCCGGCGGACGGGGTATTGGAACGGCCAGAAGGAATACCTGCTTTGCGCCAGTTGCCACAATCCCCATTCCCCCGCCTTCAAGCCGATCAAGCCATTACCCCCTCCCAGCAGACAGGAGAACATCCGATGAAGACCCACCCCGCAGATCCCTGGTCGGAGATCAGTCGCCGCGACGCTATCAAGACCCTGTTTTCACTGGCGGCTGCCTTTACTGCGAGCGGCTGTTCGAAGGATCACGAGGCGCTCACTTCGTTCTTCAACACCCACTTCAAGGAGTTGGATGCCGAAGAGCTTGCCACAACCCTGGCGCGCTGGGAGAGCCGCTACAGCAAACGTTTCGACCGGCCGGTGTCGGTCAGCGCCACTCCGCCGATGGAGGGCGTGCTCTTTGGATACGCGCTCGATGTTTCGCGGTGTATCGGCTGCCGTAAGTGCGTCTATGCCTGTGTGGACGAAAACAATCAGTCACGGGATCCCCAGGTCCAGTGGATCACCGTTCTGCAGATGGACAAGGGCAAGGGAGTCGACATGGAACACGCCGATGCCTTCTACGACCCTCCGGAGGTGCCCGAGGAGGACAAATTCTATTTCCCGGTTCAGTGTCAGCAATGCGAGAATCCTCCCTGCGTGAAGGCCTGCCCGGTTGATGCGACCTGGAAGGAGGATGACGGCATCGTGGTCATCGATTACGACTGGTGTGTCGGCTGCCGCTGCTGCGTCGCGGCCTGCCCATATGGCGCCCGCCACTTCAACTGGAAGAAGCCGGCGATACCGTCGGACGAACTCAATCCGAAGACGGAGTACCTGGGCAATCGTCCGCGTCCCCAGGGGGTGGTTGAGAAGTGCACCTTCTGCATCCAGCGGACGCGTCAGGGACGTTATCCAGCCTGCGTGGAGGTCTGTCCGGTCGGATCGCGCAAGTTCGGCAACCTGCTCGATCCTTCGAGCGAAATCCGCTACATCCTGGATCACCATCGCGTATTTGTTCTGAAGGAGGAACTGAACACCCAGCCGAAGTTCTTCTATTATTTCTCCAGCTGAAAGGGACTATCACGTGCGGACCATCATTCGAATCCTGACCCACGGGGGACGATCCTATTATATCTGGATCACCTTCCTGATCATCTGCGTCGCGCAGGGGCTCTTCGCTTATGCCGGGCAATTCCGGGACGGGCTCATTGTCACCCACATGCGCGACTCGGTTTCGTGGGGCTTTTATATCGGGAATTTTACTTTCCTTGTCGGGGTGGCGGCGTCGGCTGTCCTCCTGGTGATCCCCGCCTATGTCTATCAGTGGAAGCCAATCAAGGAAGTGGCCCTGTTCGGCGAGCTTCTCGCGGTTGCCGCGATTTTCATGTGCCTGCTCTTTGTGCTGGTCGACATGGGCCGCCCGGACCGCCTCTGGCACATCATCCCCTTTATCGGCCGACTCAACTTCCCGCGGTCCCTGATGGCATGGGATGCGCTTGTCCTCAACGCCTACCTGGGGCTGAACTTCTTCGTGGTGGTCTACGTCCTCTGGAAGTCGGCCCGGGGTGAGCCCTACAACGCGAAGATCGTCACGCCGCTGGTCATCCTGTCGATTCCCATGGCCATCTCGATCCATACGGTGACCGCTTTTCTTTACAACGGGATGGCGGCCCGTCCCTACTGGAATTCCGCGATCCTGGCACCGCGGTTTCTCGCCTCGGCCTTCTGTTCGGGGCCGGCGGTGCTCCTCATTCTTTTCCAGGTGCTGCGGAAGATCTCTCCGTTCGAGATCAAGGATGAGGCGATCCACAAGATTGCCGAGCTCATGGCCTATGCGATGGGCTTCAACCTCTTCCTCTTCGGGGCGGAGATCTTCAAGGAGTATTATTCAAACACCACGCATCTCCTGCATTACGAGTATCTCCTTTTCGGATTGCATGGCGAGCCGTCGCCCATTGCGCCGTTTGCCTGGATGTCGATTGTCTTCTCGGTCGTCGCATTCCTGCTCTTTCTGATACCGGCAACCCGAAGGAATTTCTTCACCATGAATGCCGGGGCGATCCTCATTTATTTCTCGGTCTATATTGAGAAGGGGATCGCCCTGATCATACCGGGTTACACGCCCGATCCCCTGGGACAGATCTACCAGTATGTGCCGAGCATGACCGAACTGCAGGTTTCCGTCGGCATATTCGGGGCGGGTTTCTTTGTCTTCACCCTTTTTGTCCGGACCGGGATCGTCCTCTATTTCGTCGAACACGCGGTTCAAACCGGCAGTGTTGGAGCCAACGACCGGGATCTGAGACGCGATTCCGAAGGCGCGCCCAGCGGTCACGCGCTACCCACTGCCCAATTCAATCGGTGCGACAAGCTTCAGCCCGATCAGGTTGGGCGTGACCGCTGGGCGCGCCTTGCCGGTGGTGAGTCGGATTGGGGCGCGCAGGGAGCCCTTGGGAGGTGACAAAAGAAAGGTGCGAATCCGGCCGCGCCGGATGTCCCGGGTCAGCCGGCTCCGTCGGCATCCTTGTCTTCGACCGGGGCCGCGGACTTTTCCCGTTGGCGCGAACGGACCACGGTGAAGACCACTGAAACGGTCAGGAGGACGGCGCCGAGAAGAAGCAGGGAGATGCTGCGCTGGGTGGGCTCGAGGCGATTGATTCCGACGAAGACGAGATAGAGCGCGGAGAGCAGGAGGGTGCCGTGACCCATCCAGCGGTATTTCCGGTTTCGGATGAGGTGGCTGAGGAGGTAATAGAGCAGGGCAATGCCGATCCAGCTCAGGCTGATATAGAGATCGGGGACCAGATGATAGAGCGCGTAGGGAAAGAGGATGAACGCCGTAAAGAGATAGGCATTGCGCATGGGCTCCGACTTCATCTCGAGGTAGGTCGTCCTCCAGTTGAGCAGGCGCGCCGTCAGGAGGGCAACCAGGCCAAAGACAAGACTCATGCCCGATTCCTCTTCTGTCGTTCCGATATAACTCGCCACAATGACGAGGAAGATGAGGAAGTTCGCCACGACGATGAAGCGCGACCGGAACCAGGCGGCGGTTACGACCACGAGCAGACTCTGCACCGAGAGCCAGATGAAGATATCCGGCGGTTGGAAGGCACGGACGAGGCCGGCAGACACCGCCATATATCCCGTCATCGAATAGAGGAAGGTGGCGATCTGGCTCTTTTCGCGAACCCAGAAGGCGACGGCGATGCCGAGGTAGAGGACGGCGGCCAGCAGGTTCGCCGTGACGAAAGTGGAGGCCGGGGCGGCCAGGGTGTGCAGGAGGAACGTCAGGTAGCCGCCCGCGCAATTGAATACGCAGCTCAGAACGTTGGGACCATCCTCGGTCCGGCGGTCGCTGCGCAAGAGGCTGCCGGCGGCGAAAATGAGCGCATAAACGAGGACAAGATAGACGGCCGCGTCGGGAGGTCCGATCGTTCCTCGTTCGGCTCCCGGAAGCGGGTTCAGAAAGACCCAGGCGACGTAGGAGATGTAGGTCAGCGGGATTGTGACCGGAAGGAGGGACAGCCAGTTCAGTCGAAGGGCGATGACGACCGCACTGGCGGCGGTTGCCGCGATGACGAGGAGGGAGAACCATTCCGACGGGATCAGAATCGCGATGGCCAAGCCCATGAGAAGGGAGAGTGCCGTCATGTAGGGCGACTTGCGCCGGATCGCGATGGCCAGATTGGCGCAGGCTACTCCCAGGAGGATCGACCGGCCGACCCAGGAATCGGTCGCGAAGACCGGGGGCGATCCAAAGAAGAAAAGACGGAAGGCTGAGAAGGCGGCCAGGGCCATGGCGGCCCGGCGCAGATAGGCCGCGAGCATCTCAAATGAGTTTCGCCCGATCCAGGCCAGAAGGGCGAGGAGCCCGACGGTGGCGAATCCGATAAGGGCGGGCAGGACCGGGGGGAGTCCCGGGAAGGGACGGGTCAGGGTGACGCCGATGCCGATGGCCAGCACGATGATACCGACTTTGGCGAACCAGCTCTGGCCGACCTCGAACTCGAACTCGTCTTGTTTCGACGAAGGGCCAGCCGGGGCCTGTGGGGCGATTTCCGCGGTTTCCTGCTGCGCGGATGCGACCGTCAGGGGTTCGAGCCCCATGCGATCCTCGATGCGCCTGATCTGCCTTTCGATCACGGCAATGCGATCGATCAAGGTCCTGACTGATACATCCGGCGTCCCGTCGGCCACGGTGTGGGAGGGTTTGGGGGTAGAACTGGAAGGGGTGACTGTTTCAAGGATGCAACGATTCAGATGACACCGCAAGCCTGTAATCCCGGTGACACCGTTGACTCCACGGTCGGCCGGCCTTTTATGAACGGGATGAACCGCCTTCGCGGCCCAGGATTCTCCAGATGATGACCCTGAACGTCCCGATCGCAACAAACCGCCGCACCCGCTCCCCTGGCATCCTCCCATACCTGTGCAACTGATGAAGAGTCGACGCCCCGCATTCTGGATCTCGGTCTCCCTGGTGACGGTTCTGGTTCTGCTTGTGGCTTTGCGATTCAGGTCCGATCAACCGTCTTCCTCGAATGATCGCGGCGGCCGGCGCGTTCCGGTTGCGGTGGCGCCGATTGTAAAGGGCCCCATCGAGCTCAGACGCACGTTCACCGGTGCGCTGGAGGCGTATGCCTCGTTCATCGTGGCCCCCAAAGTGGGTGGAAGGATTCGCAGCGTCTACGTTGATATTTCCGATCCGGTCGATCTGGGACAGATCGTGGCGCGGCTCGACGATGCGGAGATCGAGTCTGAAGAGGCTCAGGCCGCGGCCGATCTGGCGGTGACGGAAGCCGGCCTGGTCGAGGCCCGGAGCCAGGCGGAGATCGCTTTGCGGGATCTGAAGCGACTCGATGAGTTGCGGGACAAAGGCTTCACTTCCGATTCGGAATACGAGGTGGCGGAAGCGGCGCAGATGGCGCGGGAAGCGCGGCTCAAGGTGGCGGAGGCCCAGGTGGTCCGGGCCCGGGCCGCCCTCAACGCCACGCGGATCCGCCGCGGTTATTCCAGTGTGGTGGCCGATTGGGATGGCGAGGATGCCCAGAGGATCGTGGCCGAGCGCTTTGTCGACGAGGGCGAGACCGTATCCGCCAACACGCCATTGCTGAGGATCGTTGAGATAGACCGTATCATCGCGGTCATCACCGTCACGGAGCGGGATTATGCCTCCCTGCGGCCCGGTCAGGAGGGAACGATTGTCACCGACGCCTATCCCGGTGTGACGTTCCTCGGAACGATTGAAAGGATTGCGCCGGTATTCCGGGAAACCACCCGGCAGGCGCGGGTGGAAATGCTGATCGAGAACAAGGAGCGAAAGCTCAAGCCGGGCATGTTCATGCGGGCGACCCTTGTTCTGGACCGGGTGGAGTCCGCCACCATTGTTCCTGAATCCGCACTGACCCGGCGGGAAGGGGTGGACGGGTGTTTTCTCCTCGACGATGCCCGGGAGACGGTCCGCTGGGTGGAGGTCTCAACCGGCCTCCGCGATGGCGAGCGTGTTCAGGTTTTTGGCGATGGGCTGAACGGTGAAGTCGTGGTGCTTGGACAGCAGCTTCTCGATGACGGTTCCATGGTGAGCATTCCGGAAAGCAGCGGGGCGGATCCGACGCAATGAAGCTTCC
Source organism: Opitutaceae bacterium (assembly GCA_041395105.1). NCBI lineage: Bacteria > Pseudomonadati > Verrucomicrobiota > Opitutia > Opitutales > Opitutaceae > Opitutaceae bacterium. Next base: position 119,912 of record JAWLBB010000006.1, read on the forward strand.
GGAATTGAGCGTTCGCCGGCCGATTTTCACGATGATGATCGCGCTCATCGTGATCGTCCTGGGCCTCTTTTCACTCCGCCGGCTGAAGATCGATCTGCTGCCCACGATCGAGTTGCCGACGCTCAGTGTCCGCACGGATTTCGACGGCGCCAGCCCGGAGGTGATCGAGAGCCAGGTCACCCAGATCATCGAGGAAATCATCGCCACGGTCCCCGGAGTCGAGGAGTTGACCTCGACCTCGCGGGAAGGGCGCAGCGAGGTCTCCGTGGTATTCAGCTGGGGGACCGATATTGATGCCGCCGCGTTGGACGTTCAGGCCACGTTGGAGGATGAGATCAATGAATTGCCGGAGGACATCGTGCGGCCACGGGTGAGCAAGTACGACGTCAACAGCTTCCCGGTGGTCATCCTCGGCATTTCGGGCAATCTCGACCCGGTGGAACTGACCACCCTGGTGGAAAACGAGATCCGCTACCGGTTTTCCCGTTTGGCCGGGGTCGCCCAGGTGGATCTGTTTGGCGGTTACTACCGGGAGGTGCGCGTCGAGGTCGATCCCGATCGACTGAAGGCACTCGGGGTTCCCCTCGGCTCGGTCATGGCCGCCCTGCGGGATGCCAATCTGGACCTGCCCTCGGGCAATATCGAATCGGGTCGTTATGAGATCACGCTGAGGGCTCCGGCGCAGTTCAGGACGATCGAGGATATTCGCGAGACCATGATCGAGTCGACGGACGGCTCGATTGTCTCGATCGGGCAGGTGGGCAATGTCGTCGACACCTACCAGTACCGGTCAAGGATCGAGCGGGTCAACGGTCAGCGTGGTTTTCGGGTGGGAATCCGCAAGCAGGCGGACGCGAATACGGTCGAAGTGTCCCGGGCGGTCCTCAAGGAGATCGAGGAGGTCAACCGGGAGTTTCCGCAGCTGCAGGTGGTTTCCGTCATCAACCAGGGCAATTTCATCGAGCGTTCCATCGAAAACGTGGCGCGTTCGGTCATCTACGGGGGCGGACTCGCCGTGCTCGTCCTGCTCTTCTTTCTGCGGAATGTTCGCAGCACGGTGGTGATCGCAGTCGCCATTCCCATCTCGATCATCGCCACCTTCGCCCTTGTCTATTTCGGCGGACTGACCTTGAACCTGATGACCCTTGGGGGGCTGGCGCTGGGAGTGGGCATGATGGTGGACAGTTCCATCGTGGTCCTGGAGAACATTTATCGCCGGAAGAACGAAACCGGGGACAGCTCTGAAGAAGCCGCTGCGATCGGGGCGGGCGAGGTCGGCGCCGCCATCATCGCCAGCACCATCACCACCCTGGTCATTTTCCTGCCCGTGGTGTTCGTTCGGGGCGTATCCGGAATCTTGTTCAAGGATCTGGCGTATGTCATCGTCTTCTCCCTGCTTTGCTCCCTCCTGGTCTCCCTCAGTCTGTTGCCGATGCTCGCTTCGAAACTGCTGAAGCATTCGAAAGCGGCGTCGCCGCGGCGGCCACCGCGCCTGGAGAAATGGAGCCGGAAAGCGGACGTCGCGTTTCACCGGCTGGATCGTTTTTATCAGGAACTCCTCCGGGCCGCGTTGAAGCATCGCTGGCCCACGGTTTCGGCCGCTTTGGGTGTTCTGGCCATAACGATCGTGCTGCTGCCCCTCATCGGCCGGGAATTCCTTCCCCCCAGTGACGAAGGCGAGGTCCGGGTCTACGGACGGATGGAAGTGGGGACACGGGTGGAGCTGGTCGATGAGCAGATCAGGAAGGTCGAGGAGGTGGTCAGGGATATGGTGCCGGAAATGGTTGCGTCGGTTGTCCGGGTGAGCGGGGGCAGCGCCGATATTCAGGCGTCGCTGGGACCGGCGGCCGGCCGGTCGCGATCGAATGTGGAAATCGCCTCGGCCCTGCGCAATCGACTCGAGGACAGCATTCCCGGCATGGAGGTCCGGGTCTGGGCCCCCCAGGGTCAATTCCTGCTCGAGCGGCTTCTCGGTGGGGGCGGGGACGGGTTCACTGTTGAGATCCGGGGTTTCGAGATCGAGACGCTCGGCGCACTTTCCGACCTTGTCCTGCAGGCGGTCGCCGACGTCCCCGGTGTGTCTGACGCGGATTCCTCCTATGAGGAGGGGGTGCCCCAGCAGGAGATCCGGGTGGATCGCGACAAGGCGGCGGCACTTGGGTTGACGGCGCGGGATGTCACCTCGATTCTCCGCACGGCAGTGGCGGGTTCCGATGCCGGGAATTTCCGGACGGAGGGCAATGCCTACCGCATCCTGGTGCAACTGGCCAATGCGAGAAAACTGACCCTCGATGAGGTCCTCGATCTCACGCTGACCACCCCCACGGGCGATCTGGTCGCCCTGAGGAACGTGGTTACCACCGGTGTCAGTCGCGCTCCAACCGAGATTGACCGGAAGGACCAGCAGCGGCTGGTCCGGGTCAGGGTCAATGTGGCCGACCGCGATCTCGGATCGGTGGCCGACGATGTGCTCCGTCGCCTCGATGCCATCCCCCGGCCCGACGGCTACACCATGATTCTGGCGGGGAGCTTTGAGGAGCAACAGAAGGCGACCGTCGAAATGCTGATCTCGATGGGGCTTGCGCTTCTCCTCGTCTACATGGTCCTCGCCTGCCAATACGAGTCGTTGCTCAATCCCCTGGTGGTCATGCTTTCCGCGCCGATGGCCGGGATCGGAGTGGTGCTCGCGCTCCTCCTGACCGGCACCACCTTCAATCTGCAGTCGGCCATCGGTTGCATCATGCTGGGCGGCATCGTCGTCAACAATGCCATCCTTCTGGTCGACCAGGCCAGTGTGTTGCATCGCGAAGGGATGAACGTCAATGAGGCGGTCGTGGAATCCGGGCGCCGCCGCCTGCGGCCCATCCTGATGACCTCGCTGACCACCATCCTCGGGTTGCTTCCGCTGGCTCTCGGAATCGGGGAGGGAGCCGATGCCCAGGCCCCCCTGGCGCGGACCGTCATCGGCGGACTGACCGCTTCGACCCTGATCACGCTGGTGCTGATTCCGGCCGTCTTTTCGCTGGTTCACAGTCGGGACCGCAGAGTCAAACTGGGGAAGGTCGGGGTGGCGGATCCGGCCTGAGTCAAGCGCGCGCCATCCGCAAAGGCCATCTCTGTCATTTCCTTCTTTCTTCCGATCCGCCAACCTCTGACCCTATGACAATGTCTTCTTCACCCGTGCGTCTGGCCTTCATCGGTCTTGGAGGCATGGGACAGGTCGCCCACCTCCGCAACTATGTCCTCGACCCGGGCGTCACCGTTGTCGCCGCGGCCGAACTTCGGCCCGAATTGGGTCGCAGGGTCTGTGAGCGCTATGGCATTCCGCGCCTCTACCCCGATCATCGTGAGCTCCTCGAAAAAGAGGAGGTCGACGGAATCGTGGCGATCCAGCAATTCACCCGGCACGGACAGATCGTTCCCGAATTGCTGAAGCAAGGGGTTCCGATCCTGACCGAGAAGCCGCTCGCCCGCTCCTGGGAAGTCGGTTCCGGGATCCTGAAGGCGGCCCAGGCTGCCCGGACTCCTCTTTATGTCGCCTACCACAAACGCAGTGATCCTGCGGTTATCCATGCGAGGAAGATCATGGCGGGGTGGCGCCAGAACGGCGAATTCGGACGCCTCAAGTACATCCGGCTGACCATGCCGCCGGGAGGGTGGCCGTCACCAAGCACCGGGTACGATCCGATGCTGCGCACCGACGAGCCCTATCCGGAACTCGAGCGCGATCCGCACGGAACCGGGCTGGACGAGAAGGCGGTGGCCCGGCTCGACGCCTTCGTCAATTACTATATCCACCAGGTCAACCTGATGCGCCACCTGATGGGGGAGGACTACTCGGTCAGCTACGCCGATCCGGCCGGTGTGGTTCTCGGGGTAAACTCGGTATCGGGTGTGTCGGGCACGCTGGAAATGGCGCCCTATCAATCGGCCAGCGAGTGGCAGGAGCAGGCCTTCATCGCCTTTGAAAAGGCCAATATCCGCGTGGACATTCCCGGGCCACTCACCGCGGACGCGGCGGGACGGGTCACGGTTTTTCGGGATCGCTTCGACGGCACCCCGCCGGAGACGCTCTCCCCGTCCTTGCCGCCGGTCCACGCCATGCGCCAGCAGGCCATCCATTTTGCCGATGCGCTGCGCGGGAATCCCACGCCGTTATGCCGGGCGGAGGAAGCGCTCAAGGATCTGCAGACGGCACGCGAATACATGGACCTCTTTCTGAAGACGACAACCTAGCGCACCCCCCATCCATGCCCATCCGCTTTTCCCGCGTTTTCCTGTCCGCCGAGGCCTTCGAGGCCGCCGGGGTCTTCGATGTTGATGGCGATGGCGTGCCTGACATCGTGACCGGCGGATTCTGGTACAAAGGTCCCGATTTCCGGGAACGGTTCCTCGTGGGTGATCGATTGCCCCGTTTCAATGACTATTATGACGAGTTTTCCGTCATCCCGATTGACGTTGACGGAGACGGACGTCTCGACTTTGTCACCGGAGGCTGGTGGGGCGGCAGCTTGAGGTGGCGGAGAAATCCCGGTGATGCAAAAGCCAAATGGGACGAGTTCACCATCGCCGACAATGTCGGCAATATCGAAACCACCCGTGCGTGGGATATCGACGGCGACGGTGAATTGGAGATCGTTCCCAATACGCCGAACAGCCCGCTCTGCGCTTACAAGCGGATCGCTCACGGTCAGTTCGCCTATCATGTCCTTCATACCAAACCTCTCGGTCACGGGCTTGGGTTCGGGGATATTGACGGCGATGGTCGAGGCGAGTTCATCACCCCGAAGGGCATCCTGAAGGCTCCGGAAGCGGGTCCGTTTTCCGGCGAATGGTCATTCTCCGAGAAATTCGAACTCGGCGGGGATGCCAGCATTCCGATTCTGGTGGTCGATCTGGACGGCGATGGAGTCAGTGAACTCATCGTCGGCAACAGCCACAGCTATGGCCTGAGCTGGTGGAAACCGTCCACCGCCACAACCGGCCGGCACACCTGGGTCAAACATCCGATCGATCCGTTCAACAGCCAGTATCACGATCTGCAATGGGCCGATATTGACGGCGACGGACAGCCCGAACTGATTACCGGGAAGCGTTACCTGGCTCATTGCGGTCGGGACCCCGGAGAATACGACGATTTGGGAATCTATATCTTCAAATGGACCGGTTCCGGATTTGCCAAGCATGTCGTCGCGTACGGACCGCCCGGGGTGGGCAAGGGATGCGGCATTCAATTCGCCCTGGCCGACCTGCGGGGAACCGGTCGCCTGGATATCGTGGCGCCGGGCAAGGATGGCCTGGCCGTCTTCTTCAATGAGGGTTCCTGAACCACCGGCCTATGCCGGCAAGACCTCTTTCAACCTGAATCAAACCAAAGTCATGCCCAAGAAAATCGCCATGATCGGAGCCGGCTCTGTCGTCTTCTGCAAGACGCTGATTGCCGACATGCTGGCCACCCCCGTGCTGCAGGACTCCGAATTCGTCCTGATGGCGCCGACCGAGACCAAGCTCCGGCGGATGGAGTCCTTCGTCAGCCGGATGATCCGCGACAATGGCTTTGCCGCAACCTGCCGGGCCACGACCAATCGGCAGGAGGCGATCAAGGATGCGGATTTTGTCGTGGTCATGATCCAGGTGGGCGGTAATGAGGCGTTCGGTCTCGACTACGAGATCCCGCTCAAGTACGGCGTCGACCAATGCATCGGCGATACCCTCGGTCCGGGCGGGATTTTCCGGGGCCAGCGCCACATTCCGGTCTTGGTGGGGATCGCTGACGACATGAAGCGGCTGGCGCGGCCGCATGCCATCATGCTCCAGTATGCCAATCCGATGGCGGCCAATTGTCTGGCTCTGGGTAGAATCTCGCCGGTGCCGTTCGTTGGCCTTTGTCACGGCGTCCAGACAACGCTCGACCTGATCGCGGGTTACTGCGGAATCGCGGACAAGCACGAGATCACCTACACCTGCGGAGGGGTCAATCACATGGACTGGTTCCTCCGCCTCGAACACCGGGGCCGGGACCTTTATCCGGAGCTGCGGGAGAAGTTCGAGCAGCCGGAGTACTACAAGAACGAGAAAGTACGCGGCGAGGTCTTCCGGCATTTCGGCTACTTCATGACCGAATCGACCGGTCACCTCTCGGAATACGTGCCGTGGTTTCGCAAGAACGCCAAGGCGATGGATCTCTACTGCGACGAACCCGCCTTTGGTGGCGAGACCGGCGCTTATTACAAGTGGGGCACGACCATGGCCGCGAAGTACGCCGTCCACGATCCGCTCGAGTTCGAAACCACTGTGATCGAAGGCCGGTCGGCCGAATACTGTTCCTGGATCATGGAAGCCGTTGCGACTGGGCGACCCTTCCGCTTCATGGGCAATGTGCGCAATGACGGCTATATCACCAATCTGCCGGCGGGCTGCTGTGTGGAGGTGCCCACCTTTGCCGACGACACCGGGCTGCGCCCCACCGTTGTCGGTGAGCTCCCGCCCCAATGCGCGGCGCTCTGCCAGACCAACGTCAACGTCCAGCAGCTGGTGGCGGACGCGGCCTTGAGCGGCGACCCGGAGCACCTGGTTCATGCCCTGGCCCTCGACCCGCTCACCGCGGCAGTCTGCACCCTCAAGGAAATGCGCGAAATGGCGGCCGAGATGCTGGAAGCCCAGCGCACCTGGCTCCCGCAGTTCGAGGGCAGGTCGATCCGCCCGACCCCGACGATCCTGATACCGCCGGACTGTGTCCCGGCCGAGGTCCCGATCGATCCTGCCCTGGCCATCCACAAGCGCTTCGGCACCCTGATCGAGCAGAAGACGGAGTAGGGCGGGGTCGGATTCTGGTTCTTCTTGACAGATCCAATCTGGACAGCTAGCTTGTTCGAATGAAGGAGATGGGTTTATTCGATGCCAAGAACCGGTTTTCGGAACTCTGCGACACGGTAGCGCGGACTTCCGAGCCGGTCCTGGTGACCCGCCGCGGCAAGCCCCTGGTGCGGGTCGTTCCGGCGACCGACGCCAAGGATGTGGGACGGTCGAGTGTCTGGGACAGTGTCAAGGAAGGGCGGGCAAAATACGGGCCCATCCAGGATGACCTGGAATTGCCGGACCGGGAAATCTGTGACAATCGCCCGAGCCCGATTGGTTGAGGCATGCTGACCCATTTACTGGATACCTCGGTCTATTCGCAGCGTTTGCGTCCGAATCCGCTGGAATCCGTAGTTGATCGCTGGAGACGACTTGGCGACTCGGCCTTGGCTGTCTCCGGTATTTGCGAGGCGGAACTGCGTTATGGCCTGGCCAAAAAAGACTCGAACCGCCTCTGGTCGGAATACCGCGAATTTCTCGAGAATCGCCTTGTTCTCCTCCCTGTCGACAAAGCCGTGGCGGATGCCTTCGGTGAGATCAAGGCGGTGATGGAGCGGGAAGGTCAGCCCAGACCGGATTTTGACCTGTTGATTGCCGCCACCGCGCGTGCCCATCGATTGATCCTCGCCACGCTCAATGCGCGTCATTTCGTGGGAATTCCCGGCTTGCAGGTGGAAGACTGGGCCCGCGCGTAAGGGGTTGTCGTGAGGGTTGGAGCACTTTCTTCGGACGTCTGCCTTCTCACGCCTCCCGGATGAATCGAGGAATCTCATCGACCGACCTGATCCGCCTGGGCCTCTCCGAGGGCGACGCCAACGGTCTGGTGGCTGCGTTCAAGGCGCTCAGGGAGCTCGAGATTCCTCCGTCGGACCAGTGGCGGCAGTTGATTGCAGGTCCGTTGTCACCGGAAGTGCCTTTTCCCGTCCATCGGTTCGTCCACGAATGGATCTATGCCGACTGGGACGAAGCGGACGGCCCGCGTCCGGCCTGGCTGCCCGGATCGGATTGTCTGGAGACCAGCAATATCGGGCGGGTAATGGGTGATCTTGGGATCGGCGACTACCGTGATTTCCATTGCTGGTCGACCCGGAATCGGGACGATTTCTGGGCGGCGATGATCGATCGGCTCGGTATCCGATTTCACGAACCGTTCCGGGAGATTCGGCTTCCGGAAAGTCCCCTCGAGAAACCGGACTGGCTCCCGGGAGCGCGGATGAATATCGCGGAGAGCTGTTTCCAGGCCGAGGCAGATGCGCCGGCGGTGGTTTTTGTCGATTCCGAAGGGAACCTCGATCGGCTTTCCTATTGCGGATTGGCACGACTCAGTGGCCGGGTGGCGAATGGCCTGACCGACGCCGGATTTGTTCCGGGTGATCCCATCGCCGTCATCATGCCGATGACCGTGGAGTCGGTGGCCATTTATCTGGGCATCGTGCTTGCGGGGTGCGTGGTGGTCTCGATTTCCGACAGCTTTGCCGCGGAAGAGATGGCCTCGCGTCTCAAGATTACCGGTACGAAGGGGGTTTTTACCCAAGATCGGCTTGTCCGGATGGGAAAGTCGATCGACCTCTATCAGCGGGTCGTCGAGTCCGTTGCGCCACCCGCCATTGTGATCGGTCGGGATCCCTCAGATTCAGTCGATTTGTTGCGCGATTGTGATCAGACCTGGAGTGGTTTCCTCAGTGATGATTCCGGTTTCGAGGCCGTGGTCGCCGATCCCGCTGCGTCGACGAACTACCTCTTCTCCTCGGGCACGACGGGTGAGCCCAAGGTCATCCCCTGGAGTCAGACCACGCCGATCAAGTGCGCAACCGATGCCTGGCTGCACCAGGATATTCATCCGGGCGACGTCCTGGCCTGGCCGACCAACCTCGGCTGGATGATGGGACCCTGGCTGATCTACGGGGCCCTGATCAATCGCGCCACGATCGCACTTTTCCCGGATGCACCGACGGGTCGGGCCTTCGGGCAGTTTGTTCAGGACGCCGGCGTCACCATGCTCGGGCTTGTCCCCAGCCTGGTCCGCTCCTGGCGGGCGAGTCGCTGCATGGAGGGGCTGGATTGGAGCCGGATCCGGGTTTTCAGCAGCACCGGTGAATGTTCCAATGCCGGGGACATGCACTACCTGATGTGGCTGGCCGGGTACCGTCCCGTCATCGAGTATTGCGGGGGCACGGAGATCGGCGGCGCCTACCTTACCGGGACGGTGGTCCAGGCCTCGGCACCCGCGACTTTTTCCAGCCCGGCCCTCGGGCTCGATTTTGACATCGTCGATGAGGAAGGCGAGTTGTCGTCGACCGGAGAAGTGCTGCTTGTCCCGCCGTCGATCGGCCTGTCGAATGAGCTGCTCAATGCCGACCATGAAGGTGTCTATTTCGGGGGGGTGCCCCCGTCAGGCGACGGCCGGCCACGCCGCCGGCACGGAGATGAGCTCGAGACACTTGGTGGCGGCTACTACCGTCACCACGGACGAGCCGATGACACGATGAATCTCGGCGGAATCAAGGTCAGTTCGGTTGAGATCGAGCGTATCCTGAACCGGGTCGACGGTGTCCGGGAGAGCGCGGCGATCGCCGTGCCGCCGGCCGGGGGCGGCCCGGACCGGTTGGTAGTCCATCTGGTGGTCGAGCCGGGAAATGACCAGACACAGGAGGCGTGGATGACCGCCTTGCAGAAGGCGATCCGGGAGCACCTCAATCCGCTCTTCCGGGTGGCGGACGTCGTCCGAATCGACGCCTTGCCCCGCACGGCCTCCAACAAGGTCATGCGCCGGATCCTGCGGACTGCCTACCAGGAAGGGCATGGTTGAAGGCAAACAATACGTAGCAGACTAGAATGGCGCTTAGTTGAGGGTGCTTGTCGTTGTTTTGTCTCGGACAACTTTTGCGGCTGGCCGGGCCTCCGGCTCGTCGAGCCTACGCCTCGGAGAGGACGTCCAGCCCTGCCACGGATGCTCTGATTTCGGTCGGTAGGGCGAGGGCCTCCGGACCCGCCGTCGACCAGCAGTCAACACCGCGTTGGCTGATCCGACTCTTTCGCCAACCAAGCGCCATTCCAGCAGGCTACGTATTGTTTCGCAATTCAAAACAAAACGTAGCCTGCTACGGTTTGTTTTCTCGTCAAGAACCCTACGTTCTTCGTTTGGTTTGGGCGGATCCGGATGTTACCTGTTCACTGGAGCAGCCGCGCCCTGCCGCGGCTTCGCGGTTCCCGGACGCGTTGACCGAGCGACGATGCTCTACCGTTGCCCGATGGATCATCATGCATGGGCAATTCGTTCGCTTCGAGGACGGATCGGCGGTCCGTCCCCACCTGCCAATGGTTCGGCCGGGCAGGGCGTGACCTCCGGGCGCGCCTCCCGTTTTCCCGGAACCTCGGCCCGATTTTGTGGATTTGCCACGGGCCGCGGATGCGCGCAACCTGCGATCATGAGCACCCATTCCTTCAGGACGGTGGCCTGCCTTGGGGCGGGAACGATCGGCAGCAGCTGGGCGACGCTTTTTGCCGCGAGGGGCGTCCCCGTGCGTCTCTACGACATCGATGGCCCAACCCTTGGCCGCGGACTGGCGCGGGCGTTGGGGAATCTTGACCGGCTGGTGCAGGCCGAGTTGCTGGGCGCAGATGAGGCCGGGATCGCCAAAGGTCACATTGCGGCATTCGATGGGCTGGAAGAAGCGCTGGACGGGGCCGATTTCATCCAGGAGTCGGTGCGCGAGGATTATGCCGTCAAGGCCGACCTCTTCCGAAGGATTGAACCGTTGATGGGCATGGATACCGTGATTGCGAGCAGTTCCTCCGGCCTGCTCATCACGCGGATGCAGTCGGTGCTCACGCACCCGGAGCGCGCCCTGATCGCCCACCCATTCAATCCGCCCCATCTCATTCCGCTGGTGGAGTTGGTTCCCGGCGCCCGCACCGACCCGGCCGTAGTGGAGAGGGTGAAGGGGTTCTTTTCAGGCCTGGGCAAGGTCCCTGTCGTCCTGCGGAAGGAGGTCCCGGGCCATATTGCCAATCGCCTGGCCGCGGCGCTCTGGCGTGAATCCGTCGATCTGGTCGCCTCGGGCGTGGCCAGCGTGGAGGATGTGGACAAGGCGCTGCGGGCCGGGCCGGGTCTGCGCTGGGCCCTGATGGGACAGCACCTTATCTACCATCTCGGCGGAGGCGATGGCGGCTACCGTCACCTGATCGAGCATATCGGTGCATCGGCCACGGCCTGGTGGGAATCGATGGCGACCTGGACGGAGATACCGGAGGCGGCCAAGGAACAGGTCATTCGCGGGATCGAGGAATCGGTCGGTGATCGCAGTGTCCAGGAACTGGCCGAGGAGCGGGACCGCAACCTGGCGAAGATCCTCAAGGTTCTGGGATCCGGAGGGCGGTAGTCGGAGGTCGGTGGACGGATGACGGTTTCGGATTGAGGCACGAAGCCTCGAAAGCCACAATTCCGTCCACTGTTTACGGCCCACCGACTGCCTTCTCCGCCTCCCTCTGCCACTCGTAGATTGAACGGACCGGGGCATGCGGGCGGTTGATATTGCCCGATGGGAGCACCTGGTTGTCGAAGTCGACGGCGGGGCGCAGGGGACCGGCCACGAGTTGGCCGACGGGTCCGAAGAACCGGTTGTTGATCAACTCGATCCCGGTGCAGTCCCTTGACCCGATGTAGATGGCTCCTGGATACGGCTCCAGCGTGACGAAGACATTGCCCTGGATGATATGGTCGAAGCTGGCGGCCTTTGCCAGGATGGCCGGACCGCGTCCCACCGTGAATCGATTGTACATGATCAGCCAGTTCTCATTCATTCCGCCCATCCAGAGGCCGACCTTGGGGGAGGAAATGTCGCAGTTGTAGACGACATTGCGCGGGCCGTTCGGGCCGTGCCCGGTGTCCTCCGGCCCGGAGGCCCAGCCGCCGTTTCCGTAGGAACCTCCGTCCTGGGAAGAGCTGACGACAAGCTCCTCGAAGAGGTTCTCATTGGTCCAGCCGGCATGCCATTGGGCATCGCTGTTGTTGAACTGGCTCCTGCGGATGACATTTCCCGAAGAGGACCACTGGAGAACCGGGGCATGGCGCATGTCAAAGGTGGTCACGTTTTCCATCAGGCAGTCGAAGGAATGTTCCCAGCCGACGTAGCCCGAACCGCCGCTGTTGTACCAGACCCGGTCAAAGGTGGAATCGCGCACCTCGCTCCGTTTGGCATGGGGCATGTAAAGCGGCTTGTAGCCGGCGTGAATCACCTCGATGCCCCGGGCCCAGCATTCCCAGCCGTATTCGAAGACGATTCCGTGGATCATGGCTTCCTCCTCCTGCTCCAGACTCAGGTCTTCGATGCCACTGCGGATCATGGGGGTGAGTTTCTGCAGGTAGGCTCCCGCATCGGTCGGGAAAAGCAGGCGCAGCGGCTCTCCGATTCCGATTCGATCGCCCTCCACGGAGATGACATCGTATTGATTCGCCCGGTAATCGCCGCCGCGATGCGCATTGCGCGTCATGGCATTCCATTCAGGGGTGGTCGGAGCGTGCAGGTAGATGCGGTCGCCGACCTGGAGGCCGTGACCGGTCGTCACTGAGAGAATCGAGTCACCCCTCTGACCGTCCGCGGCCAGCAGGATGGGTTGGCCGACCTGCCCCGGCCTTGGAAAAGGATCATCCCGAGGAACCCTGGGCCCGGGCAGCCGGGATGGCCTGATCGGTGACCACCACCCGGGCGGTGGTGGAGCGGACGGAGCCGTCGCGATAGGTCACTTCGGCGGTCAGAACGGTCGGTCCCGGCTGCACCGAACCGGTCAGGGTGGTTCCCGGAAAGCGAAACTCGATCTGGGTTTCCCAGAGGCCGGGCCGGTCGATCTTCTGGACTACCTGATCGCCTGCCTTGATCCGGAGTTGAACCAGACCTTTCGGGTCGGCCCAGACGTAGAAGAAGGTATCCGGCCCGATGGAGTCACCGGTGTTGAAGCCGCGCAGTTCGGGTGAACGCCCCCGCATGGAAAAGCGGGAGACGATCCTTGTTCTTCCTGCGCCGGCGCCGCGGATGACCACGTGGTCGGCCGTCACCCTGATCGGTCGGTCCAGATGGTAGGTGCCGGCCGGGATCAGGAGTACGCCACCGCCCGCCGACTCGACCGCATTGATGGCATCCTGAATGGCAGGGGAGTCGTCGATCCCATCACCGGGAACCGCACCGAAGTCGGCGGCGTTGTGGGTGCCCGCCAGTTCGGGAATGCCTCCCGGGATGCCCACATGCCGCCAGTTGGGGTAGGCGATGCCATCGGGTCCGATCACATCGGCGGGAGTGATACGATCCGTTTCGTGCGCCCGGATCTTGTAGGTGGCCTTCCATGGAGGCGCGTCATGGTCGTCGAGGATCGGACCGAAGTAGATCTTGTCGAGGTAGCCGTTCAGACCCCAATCGGCGGGACGCATCGCCCAGGCAGAGCGTTCGGCGACCAATTGGCCCTCCTTGTCGTAAAGCTGCAGCAGGGTGAAACTTGGGGCATCTGCCTGGGGAACGCTCTTTTTCTGGGAGAACTCGATGACCCCGTCTTGAGGGGTCGCCTCGAAATCGAGGCGGAGCACCTTGCGGTTTCCCACCCGGCGGAAGATGCAGACCTCATCGGCGACTACGGCATCGTTGATCAGGATATCAAAGACCCGCATGAGCGGGGCATTCATGTCCATTTCGGTGTATTCGAGGCGGAGGGTGCAGGGCTCATCACCCAGACCCGAGATGCGGAACCCCATCTCGCCGGCCCAGCTGCTTTGATAGATTTCCTGGCGATCCCAGGGAACGCCTTCGACCTCCATCCGATGGCGGTGAAAGTAGGTGGGATGACCGGTCAGGGTGATCTCGATGGGGTCGGGCCAGTCCTTCCTGGGCGGCTGGACGTGTTCGCTCTGGGCGAGGACGGAACCGGATAGCAGGCAGGTCAGGGCAACCCACCGGACGAAAGGGTCTGGGAAAGCCATGCCCGATCCGACCACGATCGGGGGAATCCGTCAAAGGTTCTCAATCGACGGGCTGTTGCAAGAGTGCCCAGACGGGTTCGATGTATGTCCGGGCGCGGCATTTCCTTTTGGGGCCGCGCCTGGATCCTGTGCCGACCACACCTTTCAAGCGGTGGCGCCGCCGCGCCCTCAGCCGGTGCTCAAGGCACCGAATTGCAGATCGATGCTGTCGCGCCAGACTTCAGCCAGGGCTGGTTCGACGGAGGCGATCTTCCTGGCCCTGGCCTGATTGGTCAGGTTCAAGGCCGCGATCCGGTAGGCCTCGCCGTAGGTCGGGAAATTGAGAATGTTCTCCAGAAAGACGGAGACGTCATTTCCGTTGATCAGGGCCATTTCGCCGACGTGGATCAGGTCGGTGGCGCCATCGCCGACGATCTGGACGCCGAGCAGCTTGCCGCCCTCCGGACCGGTCACGAGCTTGAGCATGCCGTTTCCATGGCCCGCGATGTGGGCACGGGCCACCTCGGAGAAATCGGCTCGGCCAACCAGGGCACCTCCATGGCGCTCAATGACCTGGGCTTCCGTCAATCCGACGCTGGAGAGTTCAGGGACCGCGTAGATCCCGATCGGGACAAGATCAAAGGGCGCGCCGGGATCGATTCCCAGGGCATGACAGACGGCACGGCGTCCCTGCTCCATCGAGGTGGATCCGAGGGCCGGGGGTCCGATGACGTCGCCGACCGCGAAGATATTGGAAACGGATGTCCGGTAGTGATCGTCGGTCTGGATCACTCCGTATTTCCCCTGGGTCACTCCGATTTCCGCCAGATTGAGGTCTTCGACGTTGGCCGAACGACCGAGCGCGCAAAGCATTTTCTCGCTCCGGATCACCTCGCCGTCCCGAAGGGTGGTGGCGACGTCGCCCAGGCGTCCCACTTCGACCGAGTCGATGGCGCGGTTGCCCAGCCAGACGCCGCCGTGATTGGCGAACTCCTCGAGAAAGCGATCAACCAACTCGGGATCGAGAAATCCGAGTGGTCGGGGGCCCCTGTCGATCATGGTGACCTGGACGCCCAGAAGGGAGAAAATCGTCGCGTATTCGGTTGCGATGACCCCGCCGCCGACAACGGTGAGTGACTTGGGCAGGTAGAGCGTGCTCAGGATGGAGTCGCTGTCGAGAATGCTCTCGTGGTCGACCGGGATCTCCGGCGGGTTTCGCGGCCGTGATCCGGTGGCGATCACGATGGTTTCCGCCTGAAGCGAGGTGCGCTTGCCCTTTACGGACTGGACTTCGACCGTGTGGGTGTCGAGCAGGCGGCCACGTCCGCGGAAAAGGCGGATGTCATTGTCTGCGAAGACGGAGCTGATCAACCGGTCGTGTGCGGCCAACACGGAGTCGAGCCGGGTCATCAGGGTGGCGATTTCGGTCTGCCCGGTCATCTTCACGTCGAGAAAACCCGCGCTTCGCTTGACCGCGAGGATGGCCAGGGCCGCTTCGCGGAGGGTCTTGCTCGGAATGGTGCCGGTGTAGACGCAGGCGCCGCCGACCTTCGGTTCGCGCTCGACCAGGGCCACTTTCAAACCGGCCTTGGCTCCCTGGACGGCCGCCTTCTGCCCACCGGGCCCGCTGCCGATCACGATCAGGTCAAAATGGTTGTCTTCTGTGTTCATGACATGAATACGGTTGCGGATTTCTCGAGGGCTTCCCGACGAGCGAGCACCGCCTCGACATCGTCGGGGTAGAAGTTGAGCGGTTCCCAATCCGGAAACCCGCGGAGGGTGTTTTCGTCGACCGGTTCAGGGTCCACGACGCAATCCGCCAGACTGGCGGCAAGTCGGGTCATGCGTGACTCATCCTGAAAGGCCGGTGCGCTTTCGGGGTCGGGATGGTGGAGCGTGGTGAGGCGGACCTGTTCGGGCAGATCCCACGCCTGCATGACGAGATCGGCCGCCCGGGTGTGATACTGATTCACGAGCCCTTCGATGTCGGTCTCTGTGATCTGGCTCCGGCTGTCTGCCTGGAGATTGCAGATGAGCCGGAGGGCCACGGGTTTGCCGATGGAGTGGAGAAGACCGCAGAGGAACATGGCTTCCACATTGCGACGTTTCTGGCGGGCCAGTTCCTTGGCGAATCCTCCGGCTATAAAGGCATGGACGAGCAGTTTTTTCCTTAGGGATTCGTAGCCGGGAGTGCGGAAGTTCTCGCCCATCAGGCAGGCGGTCACCGCGATCTCGCTGAGCAGGGTCATCCCGAGGCGCATGACGGCCTGCCTCAGGGAAACGACGGGTTCGCCCACGCAATAGGCCGCGGAGTTGGCAATCCGGAGGACATTTCCGGCCAATGACTGGTCCTGGTGGATGAGATCGGAAAGATCGGCAACGTCCGCGTTTGGATCATTCGCCATGGTCATGACCCGGGCGGCCACCTGGGGAAGGACCGGCAGAGCAACCACTCCCGACTGAAAACTGGACTCGAGTCCCGTGCGCAAGGCGTTGAGAGAGAGTCCTGTCAGGCTCGATGCGACGGTCATGGGTAGGGGTGTTTGGGTGAACAACCGGAGACCCCTAAATCGGCAGCTTTCCCCGGTGATGAAGGGAAGTCTTCAAGGTCGTGGTCGGAGGTGACTCCGAGTTCCTTGTTCCAGGAGGACCTCGAACGGAGCTTGTTCAGGTTCCGGCCAGAAAGTCCGTGCAGGCCACGTAGACCCCGGCGGCCCAGCCCATCATCGGGGCGGCCTCGTATTCGCCGCCGGCGATCTCTCCGGTTTCCGCATCGGTCTTTTCCCATAGTCGTCCGGTCTGCTCGAAGAGGCGGGTATGGGTTGCGACGTGTTTGGATGCGAGGCGCCGCGCGTCGGTTTCATGGCCGTAGCGCCGCAGGCCGGCGATGAGCATCCAGGTCATCGAAGGCCAGACGTTGGGGTAGGCCCATTGGTAGTCGCGGCAACCCGGAACCTCGGTCGTGTAGGCCATGCCGTGATCGCGCTCAAACAGGGGGAGGTTGGCGACCAGGCGGTCGGCCTGAGCCGGAGTGGCAAAACCGCAGAAGAGGGTCTGGTAGCCGGTCAGGGCCGGCACGGCTGACTGTCGCCGGTGGACGAAGTCGTAGTCGAGGAAGAGGCCCTGTTTCTCATCCCAGAAATAGCCATTCATGCGCTCACGGCGGGCGGCCTGGCGGTCGAGCCAGAGCGCGTGATCGCCCCATCCGAGCCGTTGGGAATAACCGGCCAGGATGGTTTCGTATTCAAAAAGCAATGCATTCAGGTCGACCTGGGAGAAGTCAAGGCAGCGCCGCCCGAAGCGCGGGGTAAAATCGCAGGTAGCTTCCGCCTCGGCGAGGTAGTGGCTTCCGATCCGGACCTTGTCGGCGTAGGGGGCTTCCCTGGACAGGAAGGGGAGGCGCCTGGAGATGTCGTCGTGAAACCGGGCACAGCCCTCGTCGGTTTCATGGTGGCGGTGTTGGGAAAGGCCGATCGGGCAGTGGCGGGCGGTGATCCAGAAGTTGTATTCCTGGCGCAGGCCATCGGCGCAGGCGACGAAGAAATCGGGATCGGCTTCCGGTCCGCCGACGTGGGTGAAATATTCGGTCACCATCCGGCAGAGATAGGGCGACTGGGACCGGTTGTGGAGGGCCACGTGGTTGGGCATGTAACCCTGGCGGCGGATGAGCCAGAGCATGTTGCGGATATTGTCCTTTGCCGTCCCATCATGCCCGTGGGCGAGAAGGCCGAGGTTGGTGAAGTAGGTATCCCAGTAAAAAAAGAAGGAGAATGTACCTTCACCCCGGATGCACGGCGAAGTGTAGGGGTAGGGGAGGTCGTCGCCCTTGTAACCGGATCCGTTCGCATCCCGGTAGATGGAGCGTTCCCAATTGGCTTTGATGTACTCGAGGACGGGCTGGGTGTTCACTTGTGTCCCGGGTGGGTAGGGTCTTCCGGAGCGCGTCAACCCGCGCTTCAGTCCGCGCCCCGTCCCCGCCGGCGGTTGCGGACGGCATAGACGGTGACGTTGTTTTTCCTGGTTTTTTCGACCTCGAAGAGATCGATGGCGGAGAACAGATCACTCAGTTTGCTGAACCCGTAATTTCGGGAGTCGAAGGATCCCTGGTTGGAGATATGGGAGCCGACCGGTCCGAGCCGGGCCCAGCCGTCTTCGTCGGCCGCCGCCTCGACGGCATTGCGCAGGACGGTCATCAGCTTGGTGTCCTGCTTCAGCTGACTGGCGGTGGACGCGGTGTCCTTCTTGGCTGAGCGGATCTTTTCGGGATCATCGAGAAAGAGGAAGCGGGTGCAACTGTTGACGAACGGGGAGGGTGTTTTCTGGGCGCCGAAGCCGATCACTTTCTTGCCATCCGTCCGGAGTCGGAGAATCAGAGGAGTGAAGTCACAGTCGGAGGAGACCAGGCAGAAGGTGCCGACATTCTTTGTGTAGAGGATGTCCATGGCATCGATGACCAGGGCCATGTCGGTGGCGTTCTTCCCCTTGGTGATATCGAAATGCTGTACCGGCTGGATGGCGTATTCGTGAAGCACCTTTTCCCAGCTGATCAGCTCGTTTTTCTTCCAGTTTCCGTAGGCGCGCCGGATGTTGACCACACCGTAGGTGGCGAGCTCCGCGATGATGAAGTCAATTCTTGCCGCGGGTGCGTTGTCAGCATCGATCAACAGGGCGATGCTTTCGTTGGGTGATTCGGGAGGGGTCATGAGCGATAATATGTGAATGGAAGCGGGAATCCTCGTATCCAATTGGAGTATGGCGAAAGGGGGCCTCTGCGCGATCCTGAACTCAGGATCCCATCGGTTTCAGGCCCGGCAGGTCCGCCTGGATGAGGAGTCTTGCCTCCCCCGGATCAACGGACGCAGAGAATGACGATCCCGGTGCGATGCTGGCGGTCGTTTGGAGGATGATCTCCTTGCCCGGCACCCGGTTGGTCACGAGTTCGACCTGACCGTCGTGAGCGAAGACGCAACCGACCAGGTTGATCGAGGTCCGGCCGTGATCGCCAAGGGCACTCTTCTTGAGGAAACGGATACCGTTTTGCCGGATGGTCGAATGGGCGATGGTCAACACATCGACCGGAGTGTCGATGGAAACCAGGTCGACCGGAGCGTCATGGAGCACCCGGATCGAATCCAGGGTGATCTGTTCCTGGATCGGGATCTCTGCGCCGGGATAGTAGGATCGGCTGTAGCGGTCGTTGTCGAAATGGACGGAGAAGGCGATCCGCGGCTTGCTCAGAAAGATATCCCTGAAAGTGATATTCCTGACTCCCGCGGAATGGACTCCGTCAGCCTGGACGACTCCCCAGTTGATGCCGTCGAGGATCTGCGCGCCGCTCTCATGGGTGGGTCGGGTCAGGGATTTCCAGGTGGTGCCATCCGGTTTGGCCTGGACACGGTAGAGGCGCCCCTCGGAGACGACCGAATCGGAGTTCTGAACCTCCATGGTCGCAGTCCAGTCAATCCAGGCGCCCGCGAGAATCCGACAGAAAAAACCGATCGGCTCCTTCTCATCCGGCAGATCGTGGCAGTTCTCGATCACGCCGTCCTCGATCCACCCGAGTTCAGGATTGCCCGAAGCGTAATCGTGCCCGTTGAGGGCAACGGCGTCATCAAAGGTTTTGAAGACACCGTTGCGGATGGTGAATCGGCGGCCCCGTCCCAGGTGGACCCCATCCTTGTCGCCGGTCACCCTGACATCGTCGATGATGATGTCCTCGAAGGTGCAGACGTGGATGGCGAATTGGGTTTTCCCGAGGTCGAGGCAACGAAAACGGGTGACCCGTAGATCCCTGACGTAAGAGAAGGCGAGCTGGCCACGGAGACCGTAAATCTCGCTCATGGCATGATCGAGGCCGTTGACGATGACGTGGAGGCCGTCGACAACGATATTCCGGTCCCAGGTGCGGGTCAGGGCACCCCGATTGAGCAGCACATGGGTAAATGGTCCCTGCTCGTTGACCTTCTGAATGAAGACGCCGGTCCCAAAGCGGACCGCCGTATCGCTGCCGATCAACACGGTTGCCGCCAGCTTGTAAGTGCCGGGGCGGGTCACCGTGATGGTTCCGCCCTGGTCGAGGGCGCGCTGAAGAGCCGCGGCGTTTTCAAGGCCGGTTGCGTCGGGTGAAAAGCCGAACGCCTCGGCCTGACCTGACCCGGTTTCGATGGATTCAGATGGCATGGCTCGGATTTTCGGACGTCCGTAGACACCTGTCGACGCCCGAGTCGACCGTGCGGTAGCCCTCGAGGCGGGTGTTTATCGAACCCGATCGATCGTTTTGACCCTTTCGCCCGAACACGGATCATGGAGGCGGAACATCCGTATGAATCGACTCACACCACGCGATCGGGTTGAGACGGCCCTGCGGGGCGGGTGCGCGGACCGGATTCCGTTCACCATGTATGAATGCATGATTCCCCAGACGAGGGCGGAGCGTGAAATGCGCAACCGGGGCATGTGCATTGTCGACCGCCGTGCGGTCTTCAGGACGCATTGTCCGAATGTGAAGGCCACGGAGGAACGGATCCGTGAAGGTGGTCGGGATCTTCTGCAGGTTCACTACGAAACCCCGGTCGGAACGGTCCGTCTCCTGCTCGAACCGGCCGGTTTCACGACCTGGGTTCACGAGCGGATGTTCCGCTCCCCGGACGACTACAAGGTCATCGAGTTTCTCATCCGTGACGAAGTCTACGAGGAGGATTACGCGGCCTACGCCGAAGCCGAGAGAACATCGGGGGGAGACACCATCCTGAGAGCGCAGATCGGACTCGAACCGCTCCAGCAGCTGATCTCCGGGCGCATGATCGGCATGGAGACCTTCTGTCTGGAGTGGATGGAGCGGAGGGACGAACTCCTCAGGCTCTACCGCGCCCTGGTGGAGAAGCGGCGCGAGGTTTACGAGCTGGTGGCCGCTTCGCCCGCCCTCCATGCGAACTACGGGGGGAACGTGGTCCCCGAAATCATCGGTCCCGAGGTGTTCTCCGAGTATTACCTTCCTCACTACGCCGAGGCGGCCGAAGTCATGCACCGGCACGGGAAGCTGATCGGGTGTCACTTTGATGCGAACTGCCGGATGCTGGCAGAGGCGATCGACGGAACCGAGCTCGACTACATCGAAGCCTTCACTCCTTCTCCCGATACGGATATGAGTGTGGCCGAGGCACGGGCGGCGTGGCCGGACAAGGTCCTCTGGATCAATTTCCCGTCATCGCAGCATCTCCTCAATGATGCGGAGGTCGAGGCGATCGCCTTCCGGCTGGCCGGGGAAGCCGGGGATCCCCGGGGATTCCTCATGGGAATCACCGAGAATATCCCTCTTGACCGCTGGCAACACAGTTGTCCGGCCATCATGGACGGGCTGGAACGGCATTTCCGGGAACGAAGGTCCTGTTATCCGGGTGGGGACGCGAACTGTCAGAGTGTAACGACGGGGCATTCGGTTGAGTGATCCGGTGACCCCGTTTTGGGGTCCTGCAACTGCCGAAGCTATCTTCAGGCTTCCGGGGAATCCCGATCCAAATCCGTTGCCCTCCGCCTGCAATCGAGTGAGAATACCTCCAGTCCATGAACCTCGATCACTTTCCCAGCTACTCCGAGTTCGATCCGCTCGCGCCGGTCTGGTGCGTCACGCCGGAGCGGACCGGCTGTATCCACCGTTTCTTCGACACCTCGCCTTTCAGCCCGTCCGGGCGCTACCTTGCTGTCTTTCAGATGCCCTTTGAGGACCGACAACCGGAGCCGGGCGATGTCGGCCATATCGTGGTTGTGGACCTGGAGACCGGAAAGGACCGGGTGGTGGCAGAGACCCGCGGCTGGGAACCGCAGATGGGGGCCAACCTGAACTGGGGCGGATCCGATCATGAGTTGTTCTTCAACGACGTCGATACGGAAACCTGGCAGCCCTTTTCCTGGAAACTGGATCCGCTCACCGGTGAGCGCAGGAGGATGCAGGGCACGGTCTATCATGCGTCACCGGACGGACGGTGGCTGATTTCCGCCAACATGACCACCATGCGCAAGAGCCAGCCCGGCTATGGCGTAAGGATCCCCGTTGGGAACGCCCGACGCAACGTAGGGCCGGCCGCGGACGATGGTTTCTACCTGACGGATACAGGGACCGGGGAGGTGCGTTTATTGGTCTCGATCGCCGAGATCCTGGAACAGGCCGATCCGCCCGTGCGGATAAACGATCCCGCCGGTTTCGAGATCTACGGCTTTCACAGCAAGTTCAATCCTCAGGGAGATCGCCTGATGTTGAGCATCCGCTGGTTTCCCGCGAAGCCGGAGCCGCAGTGGGATCTTTTCAAGACGGATCGGCTTGCGGTCCGGATGGCTTGGATCACGGCGGACCTGAACGGTGGGCCGCTTCATTGTTCGGTCGGTCCGGAGGAGTGGGTGAAAGGTGGGCACCACGCGACCTGGTTTCCCGATGGGAAAAGGATCTCGATGAACCTGAACATCGACCGGGAAGGGCTGCGTTTTGTCCAGGTCAATGCCGACGGAACGGATCTTCGCAAGATCCTGGATTCGGTCCCAGGTTCCGGGCACCCCACGGTTCATCCGAATGGCACCCATATCCTGACCGACACCTACACCCATGAACCGACGGCCTACGGAGACGGGACGATTCCCCTGCGCTGGGTGAACCTGGAGACAGGGAAGGAGCAGGTGATCGTCCGGATCAATACCGCCCAGCCGATCGACGACGTGGTCCTGCGGGTCGACCCGCATCCGGCCTGGGACAGGACCTGGCGCCATGTCGCCATCAACGGGTTTGTCGGAGGAACCCGCCGGGTCTTTATCGTCGACATGCGGAACCTGGTCGAATGATTCCGCCCGATGGCCGGTCCCGGGACCGGCCAGGCGTGGCGGGTGGAAAAGATGGGAGCGAAGGTTAATCCCGCCGGCTGCGGCGACGTCCGGGCGCAAGCGCCGCGGCTACCCGTTTCTGCAGGACGGGCACGAGTTCTCTCTCGAACCACGGGTTCCGAACCAGCCATCGCCCGTTCCGCGGGGAAGGATGCGGCAAGGGAAGGAGTTCGGGAAGAAAAGAGCGGAATGAACGGACGGTCGCGGTCAGGTTGCCCTCGAATCGTTGACTCATGTAGTGACGTTGGGCATACAGGCCGATCACGAGAGTCAACCGGATCCGTGACATGTGCTCCCGCAAGGCAGCGTGCCAGAGCGGGGCGCATTCCGGGCGGGGTGGCAGGTCTCCGGTCTTTCCCTTCCCCGGATAGCAGAATCCCATCGGCATCATGGCCACCCGGGTGGCGTCGTAGAAAACAGTGGGGTCAATGCCCATCCAGTTGCGCAGGAGACGGCCGCTCGGATCGTCCCAGGGCACTCCGCTGGCGTGGACCTTTGTCCCCGGGGCCTGACCGATGACGAGGATGCGGGCATCCGGGTGGATCTGAACGACGGGCCGGGGTCCGTGGGGCAGGGAGTCGGCGCAGACGGTGCAGTTGCGGACTCGGCTGAGGAGCGAAGCGAGGTCTTCCCGGTCCATGCGGATTTGTGATGGGGCGTCTTTGCGCGGAACCCGGCAGGCAAGTGCTCCGGCCTCAGCCCTCCGCCGGGCGGAAGCGATCAGGGACAACAATATCCCGGCGGCGTGCTTCCGGGTTGACCCGAAGGACCGTCAGCACGCCGGCCTCCACCGTGCCCTCAATTGTGGTACGATGGGGGGCGTGGAGCTTGAAGTCGACATCCCAGTCGGCCGGCCAGGCGGGCAGGAGGAAAATCCTGTCTCCTTCGGACTGAAGGAGCATGGCCTGGAGAGCGGTGACGAGGACTCCACCGTGATCCTGGTCGGGCGTCCAATCGTAATTGGGACCCCAGAAGGCCGGAAAACGTGAGTCGGGATCATGGACGGAGGCACGCTCGACCACGTAATCGCGGGCCTCGTCGGCCAGTCCGAGGTAGGCCATGAATATATCCTCCTGTCGCCAGCCGAACGCCCCCCGGTCGAGGCGGTGGTGGAGCGCTTCGATGCCGAGGGTCGCGTTGGGCTTCTCAAAGGAGACCATGCGGAAGGGAAAGACGGCGTAGAGTTCCGGGTTTTCGATGTTCCGCTTTTCCTCGAACCGAGCGGCCGGAGCGAGCATTCGGACCCCGTCGACCTCCCGAGTGGGCAGGGTGGGGATCCTTTCCCGAAGGCCCTCGAGGTAGTGACGGTCTTCTGCGGGCAGGTCCGGCCCGGGCAGGTCGAGAAGCCGGCCGATAACGGCGTGGAGTCCGGCCACTTCCGACATCGGGTTGGTGGCGTCCCACCAGGTCTCGAGGGCCTGGGCGGGATGCATGACCAGTTTGCCGTCGGGACCGGTCTGGTAGAATAGGTCGAAGAACCTCAGGACGGGCAGGGCGGTGGGCAGGATGGTTTCCTTCAGGAAAGCCTTGTCGTCGGTATGCGCATAATAGTCCTGCAACATGAAGACAAACTCGAGACCGGAAACCCACTCCCATTTGTGGTAGCGGTTTTTCTGGAGCTTGTCCGTCCGCTCCGCGGCGGGTGGGTCCCACCCGTAGACTTCACTGAAGACGGCACCCCAGGGATAAATGCATTCGGGAAAGTAGGCGGCGTTCTCGATTCCGAAATAGCGATGGGTCCGATGGATGGATACATCGAGGACCTCTCCGGCATACATTTTGTAGAGCGAGGGGAGCAGGTCGAGGTCGCCGGAGGTGCAGAGCGCGGTGTAGGAGAGGCGTGTGTTCTGCCACCAGTAGCCGGTTCCCCATCGGCGGTAGTCGGGCCCACCCGGGGTGTCCGGCCAGGGGACGGTGAAGATGGAGCCGTTGAACTTGATCGGGTAGTCGCCACGGCCTCCGCAGGCGATGATATAGCGCTGCAGGGCATAGCCGCGATTGACCGCTTGAACGGAGGCCGGGGGGGACGACCCGCGTGGCGTGATCCGGATATGGCTGCGTGACCAGAAATCCCGCCACCAGGCAAGGTGGGCGGCACGGGCCGGATCATGGCCGATCGCCTGGATGTTCGATTCCGAGAGCAGAATCGCTTCGAACCATTCCTCGGCCGTCGCCGGTTGGCGGGTCAGCACATGGATCCGGAAGCGGTGGTGCGTTTGATCCGGGCTGACCAGGTGATAGTCGTCGGAACGCTCAACCCCGTCTCCGATGATCCAGGCCCCGAAAACGCGGTGGATGATCGGATCCCTCCACGGCGCCTCGAGGAGGTCTTGAATCCTCATGGTCATCTCCGGGCCGACGGATTTCCCGTTCCGGTGATACCAGCCGATTCCGGATTCAAGGTTGTGCAGAACGGTGTCCGGTTCGACAACCGTGGGTTCACGTTGGGCACCGTCGACCAGCCGGTCGAGCAGGACATCACCGACCTCGATGCTGGGCAGGACGGTGGGCTCCGTCCGCCAGAGTTCGAAGGATGCCGTTGCGGTAGACGCGGTGTCGCTTTCCACCTCAAGGTGGATGACAGGGTGATTGGCATCCACCCAGAGGCGGACCGCTCTTGTGCCATTGGTCGGGTCCGACGTCCTGACGATCATCTCTCCCCGCGCCGGGTGGAGTTCCTGACGGAAGGATGAAGAATTGGTCGGAAGGGGTGGAGAGAGTCTCAACCGGACGAGGCCGACCTTGGCCAGCCGGGAATTGTCCTCCCAGGCGTCGGTCTTTCCGATGTAGAAGAGGAGGTCGCCTCCGGCATCGACCCAGGCGTTGAGGCCAATGTCCCCATTGCCCAGGGGCATGGAGCCACGGGCGTCGGCGCTGGGAGAATCCCAGACAACGGGATCCGGCATTCGATCGGGCGGCCTTGAGGCGGCGGGAGAGCCTTCGGTCAGGGAAGACATGGCGAGTGCGACGATGAGGGTTCGGATGAGCACGCTGGAAGCCGGTGAACGGGCCACGCGGGCGGTTTCAGGGCAAGGATATCGGATTGGGAACGATGGGTCAGTTGACCGCTCGAATCAATCCCGCCGATCGGAATTCCGTTCGATTGGGAAGATCCGGAACGGCTCACTCAATTACCGTGAGCAGATAATCGATGACCTCGGACGCGGTATACGATTTCCGGTCTGATCCCACCACCTGGAAGATGCTTTGAAGATCGTCGCCGCAGGTCACCAGCGGCAATTCGACGATGCCTTCAGCGCGGACCTGAGGAAGTCCGATATTGGCCATGAGGCCGTTGCAGAGGCATTTGCGGCCGACGGTATCCTCGATCGCGCCACCGCTCTTGGTGTAGAGGTGGATTTCATCTGCCGGGCAGCGCCAACCGAGGTTGCCGTTGGGGAGTTCATAGGCTTCGCGAAGGTAACCGAGGTCACATTTGCGCTGCCGGCCGTCATAGACACCGGCTTCCGAAAGAGTGTCGGGGACGGAAAGCACCTTGATGGGAAAACCCGTCGGTGAAGCCAGGGGATCGGTGAAGACCCGGGGCTGCTTGTCCTGGCACCTCCGGATCAGGTCGTGCTTGATGTCGGCGCGCATCCCCGATTCGTCGCAGAAGGCAAAGAGCGTGCCGACCTGGATACCGGCGGCACCGGCGGCCAGGGCCTCCTTGAGCCGGCCCGGCCCGCCGTAGGACCCGGCCAGAAAGAAAGGCACCCCGAGTGCGTTGATGGCGACGAGATCGATCGCATCGCGTTGCCCGTAGACCGGTTCGCCTTCCGCACTGAGTTCAGTCTTGCCCCTCGGAGGGGCATTGTGACCTCCGGCCGTCGGGCCCTCGATGATGAGACCGTTGACTCCGCCGTTGCTTTTCTTGACCAGGAGACCGGCAAGGGACGCGGATGAGACGATGGGAAAGAAAAGGGGGCGCGGAAGTGATGGCGGGGGCGTCTCAAGAACGTTCCGGGGGTCGAAGGAAAGAAAATGTTCCTTCCCGCTCTCGGTCTTGCGTATCTGAAGTTTGGATTCGACGGGTTCGCCCCGGGTCAGGCTTTCGATGGCCCGTGGGATCTCGATCGGTATTCCGGCACCGACGAGGACGAGGTCAACTCCGGCGAGCATGGCGCCGTAGAGCGAGGCGAGCAGCGGGGCCTGAATCTTGTGCAGGTAGTTGATCCCGACCAGTCCGTCATGTCCTTCCTTGGCGAGGTAGACCTCGGCAAAATTGGCGGCGACGATCAATTCCTCAAGTTGCCGGCTGGGCCGATTGCCCACCATCGGTTTCCCGGCAAACGGGCGATCGGCGTCCTTGCCATTCGCGATGAAGTAACGGGTGAGGATGCGATCGGCGATAACCGGATCGGGGAAGGCCTCAAGGGCACGGCGCATATGGCCGCCTGGGTCACCGACCTGCAGTCGCCGGACGAGAATCAGATCGAGAGCGGTGCCCGAAACCACACCGATCTGGCCCCTGGTTGAAACGGAGCGGGCCAATCGCCAATCGGATACACCCGCGCCCATCCCTCCTTGGATGATCTTGGGCAACTTCATTTCTGGAATGGTTTCTTGGGTAATGGTGTCCTTGTGTGTCTGGAATGGTCCCCGCTGGCAACGGAAATGGCGTGGGGATCAATGGATGGGCAGCGATTTGCAATTTGTGCGCCTCGGACGGAGAAAAGGCTTAAGTCAGGGACACCGCCGGCGCGAGTTTGTGCCGGGTCGGCGCTTCTTTTCCTCTTTGATTCCGTTCGCCCGATCCGCATGGTGGTGAAGGGAGGATCCATTGCTCACGGAGACCGGCGCCATTGATGCGGGATTCGGGGCCAGCACCCGGAACAAAATCCTTCCAACTTCTCCGGCTTCTGCCTTCATGGGGCCGTGGCGCTGAAGATGGACCGCAGTCAGATGGAAGCTGTGCTCAGGGAACGGATCGGTTCCGAATATTCGCGCGGTTTGGAACGACTCGGCGACGGGCTTGTCCGCCGGTGGGTGCTGCGGCGGGGAAAAGAGTTTGCGAGTCCGTGGATCTGGTGGGGCGACGTGAGCAAATCACGGGAGGAGTCCTATGGGGGAGGCCCCCACGAGGGGGTTGATTTCGCCCTGGCCGAGATGACCTCGACCGGGCGGGTGGAAGCCGGCCTTGAGGGGATGAGGGTTCCCGTGTTCACGACGGGCCGGATCATCTGGAGCTTTGCCGATCTGGTGGGTGACACCGTGATCGTGGCCACGGGCGAGAAGATCGAGGATTTCCGTTTCGTCATTCAGTATTCACATATCGACTTCGAGAAGGCCGCGCTCGGCGAAGAGGTCAGCGGAGGAACGGACATCGGCCGGATCAAATTGTCGAACAATCCCAAGTCGATCACCGCGTCGCACCTGCATGTCTCGACCGCCCTGCTGCGTGACGATCTGCTGTCGCTCCCGCCGACGGCGGTCGATTTCACGAACTGGCTGCACTGGGAGCGGGAAGGGAGTCTAATCTACCTCGACCCCCTCGGCCTGCTTGAGTCAGCGGTCAGGGACCGTCTCTTTGTGACCGGGAAAGACGCCGAGTCTCCGATCGCATTGCTGATCGGAAGTGGTTCGACCAAGGAGGATCGCCTGATCCTCCGCCGCGTTCTGGCCCGGAGTTTTCCCGGGTTGCACACCGTATCCAGGCAGACGGTCGAGGAGGCCGTCGGCGACCTCGGGGACCGGGGGCTCTTTGTATGGAATGACGCCCGCAAGTGGCAGATCCGGGCCGGTCGGTCCCTGACCGTTCCGTCGGGTTCGCCGATCGAGGGCGAAGGCTTCGAGGAATTGGTGGAAGCGATCCGTTCGGTGGAAATGGCGAACGCAATTGGACGATAAAGGCGGCGTTGACTGCCGGTTCTGCCCGATGGGGGGGCGTCTGGGCCGCACCTATCGTGCCCAGGCCGGGAAGGCGTCGATCGGATTGCCGGCGACGAGGGGAAAGAGAAGGCTGACGACGACGAGCGTCACCAGGAGTGCGACGAAGTTGAGGATCAGTCCGGTTCGCGCCATCTCGGCGATGCGAATCCGCTGGCTGCTGAAGACGACGGCGTTGGGAGGGGTGGCCACGGGCATCATGAAGGCCATTGATGCCGAGATGGTCGCCGGTATGGCAAAGATCAGGGGATGGACATGAATGCTGACCGCCCAGCCGGCGAGGATGGGCAGGAGCATGGAAAGCGTTGCCACATTCGAGGTGAGTTCGGTCAGGAAGGTCACACTCAGGCAGATGACAGCGACGAGGATCATGATCGGGATCGGACCGATGGCCAGGAAGGACTCACCGATATGCCGGGATAGTCCGCTCTCCCCAAATCCGCTGGCAAGGGCGAAACCGCCTCCGAAAAGCACTATGATTCCCCAAGGGAGCCGCGCGAAGGTGTCGCCTTCGAGAATCCGTCTTTGACCGGAGTCCTTCCCCGCCGGCACGAGAAAAAGAACGAGGCTGGAAGCGATCGCCACCGTCCCGTCATCGACTCGACCGAAACCTCTCCAGAGGCTGGCCCATCCCGGCAGAGTGATGTTTCCCAGGTGAAGGTCCTGGCGGAAGGTCCAGAGAAACACGGTCACGGCGAAGACGGCCAGCACGACTCGTTCCTCATAGGTGATTGTCCCCAGATCGTCGATTTCCCGCTTGATGATCGAGCGGTCGAGGGTCATCGACTTGTCGAACCGGCAGAGGACTTTGGTCAGGAGCAGCCAGGTAATGCCCATCATGATGAAGGAAAAGGGCAATCCCAGGATCATCCACTGGCTGAAACTCATCGGCGGCGCCTCCGGAAAAGATTCCTGGAATATCCGGGCGAAGGCGAGGTTTGTCGGCGTGCCGACCAGGGTGGCCACTCCCCCGATCGAACAGCTGTAGGCGATTCCGAGCATCAGCGCGAGGGCCAGTGCGTGGGTCTTCTCCTTGCCGAATTCCTCCTCCATCTTGCTGATGATGGCGAGGCCGATGGGCAACATCATGACCGCTGTTGCGGTGTTCGATATCCACATCGAGAGAAAGCCCGAAGCGGCCATGAAGCCGAGGACGAGCAGGTCCGCCCGCCGGCCGATACGGTAGATGATGGCCAGTGCGATCCGCCGGTGGAGGTTCCAGCGTTCCATGGAAAGCGCGATGAGAAAACCTCCGATGAAGAGGAAGATGATGGAGTTGATGTAGGACTTGGCGATCACGCTGCTTTCGACGATCCCTCCCAGAGGAAGGGCCACCACGGGGATCAGGGCCGTGGCGGGGAGCGGGATGGCTTCGGTCATCCAGTAGATCGCCATCAGGGCGGCGATCGCCGCCATCACCCCGACCTCCGGGCGATCGGGCACCGGGTGGTAGAAAAGGAGGATCAGACCGAACGCGGTCAGACCGGCAATCAGACCTATTCGGTTCCAGGGCAGGTGGCGGTGCACGTTCAGTAGCCGGAGGCGTGATTGGTGCGGCGGGGATCAGCCCACCCGGTTTTTGTTCCATCGGCCCCGATCTCGATGGCGGTGAATCCGCCAAAAGCTTCGGGGTCGGTGATGACTTCAATTTCCCAGCCGGCTGCCGCGAGACCCTCGGCGACGCCTTCGGCGGGAGGCCCCTCCCATTGCAGGAGAGTGGAATCGGCCCGTTCGGAATAACTGCGCACGAGGTGAACCCGTGGAGCGGTGATGGCTTGGCCGAGGTTCCGGTCAAAGACGAGGTGGTCGAGCAGGACCTGCAGGGTCGCGGTGGGGATGCGCTGGCCGCCGGGCAGACCGATCGCCACGATGGGCCATCCGTCCTTCAGGATCAGTGTGGGCGCGATCGTGCTTCGGGGTCGTTTCCCCGGTGCCGGGAAATTGACGGTCCCCGGTTCGGCGAAGCTGAAGTTCTTCAGGGAGTTGTTGAGAACGACGCCGGTGCCGGGGGCAATGACGCCGGAGCCGAAATGATCGCTCAGTGACTGGGTGATCGAGGCAACGTTCCCGAAATCGTCGGCCACCACGAAGTGGGTCGTCCATCCGTCCCGGGCAATGGCTACATCGGCAATCGGTGCGGTCTCGGGACGCTCACCGGCTGCGACCCGGAGAAATGCCAGGTTGGCGGGGTCCACCAGCTTCTGCCAGCGGTCCGGGGCGTCGGCCGTGTCCGCCACCTGATCCTGGATCATGGGATAGACCTGCCGGAGCATACGTCCCCAGCGGTCGATGTTTTCTGCCGTCAGGAGGGTGTCCTTGGGATTCCAGTCCTCATTTTCGAGGGCCTTCAGAGTCAGCAGGACCGTGGCGCCGCCGGTCGTCGGGGCGGGACTGGAAACGATGGTGAGATCTTTCCAGTCGATCTTGAGAGGGGGGGAGAGTCGGGCGGTGTAGGTGCTGAAATCGGCGAGGGTCAGGACCCCTCCGCCGGATTGGAGTTCCTCGACAATTGTCCGGGCGACTTCGCCTTCGTAAAGACCGCTGCGGCCCTCCCGGGCGATGATCCCCAGGGTTCGGGCCAGATCCGGATTGGGGAGCCGGCTCCCGGCAAGCGGAGGTTGACCGGCCGGGAGGTAGAGACGTTCGGCTTCCGGATTTGAGCGGATCCGCTCGACCCGGCGGGAGAAAAAGACGGGCATTCCGGGGACGACAAGAGACCCCCGGCTGGCAAGTTCGGCTGCGGGCTGGACCAGTTCCGACCAAGCCCGGCTGCCCCATTTCTCATGGGCCAGTGCGAGGGCGGCGACCAACCCCGGGACGCCGACCGACCGGGCTCCTTCGCTCTTCATCCTGGAGGAGAGTGCGCTGAAGGCCTCCGGGTCCATTTGCATGCCCGCCGCATCCATGCCGTCAACAAATGCGCATTCGCCTGATACGGCATCGAAATAGACAATCGCACACTTGCCGCCGATCCCCGATCCGTAGGGTTCGGCCACGCCGAGGGCCAGGGAGGTGGCCACGGCGGCATCGATCGCATTGCCACCATCGGCCAGGATTCTCATTCCGATCTCCGCCGCCTCCGGATGGCCGGCCACCACCATGCCGTGGGCTCCCCGGACCGCTTCGATCCGGTGTGCGGCGATTGCCTGAGTGCCGACAACCGCGGCGGAGAGCAGGAGAAACGACCAGTGAAGGAATCGAGGTCTTCCCGGAGTCATGCGCGAAGATTTCATTGGATCGGAGTTGGATTACAGGCCCGCCTCGACCAGGGCCCGGATGATGCGTTCCGAGCCCCCGATGACGTGATTGGCCATGGCGGATTCGGCCTTGAAGACATCCCGCTCGCTCAGGGCGTCGACGATATCAAGGTGACAGCGGCTCGCCTTGCCGGAGTCGGTTACCCGTCCGATCCCGAGATAGGCGGGCCGTTGATACTGATCCAGGGCCGACATGACGATATTCTCAAGGAGGGGATTGCGGACAGTTCGGACGAGGAGAAGGTGGAAACGGGAGTTCGCGCGGCAAAAACGGATGAAACTGGCGTCCTCGCCAGGGACGATCTCCGGCATGGTCGCCGCTTTCCGGAGGGCCTCGATTTCGATTTCGGTCGCGCGGACGGCGGCCAGCGCGGCCACTTTTGACTCAACGATACGGCGGACTTCCTGGAGGCGCCGGTAATCCTCCGAAGTCAAGGCGGCGGCCTGGTAGCCGCAATGGGGCCGAAAGATGACGAGATCCTCGTTTCCCAGTCGGTTCAAGGCCTCCCGGAGAGGTGTGCGGGACACTTTCAGGTTCTCGCAGAGTTTCTTTTCCCGAAGATGCTCGTTCGGCGCGATCGCGCCGGTCAGAATCCGCCGTTTGAGTTCCGCGTAGAGGCGATCCGGCAGATTCGACTGGATCGGTGCATCATCGGCGATCTCGACCAGCGACGGTTTCGGGGGGTTCATCCTTCGGATCGAGTTCCTGGCGGGGGCGGTTTGACTACACGGAATGGATGGGTGACGACAGAGTCGGGTCGCGGTTGTCTTTGGACCGGGTCCGGAAGAAATCTTACCGGAATTTCTTGTTCTTCTGTCAAGGAGAATGTATACAATGTATACGATCGAAGTCGTGCACGGCCCGGATGGAGTCCGGTGGCCGCTCGGCAATCAGTACATGGCATGAAGGATTCATCACAGTGCAAAGAGGGCGGGATTGAGATCCCGGACACACCGAACCGCCCGGCGTTCACGCGGGCCGATCCGCTCTAGATGGACTTCGATCTCGGCGCGTTTGAGGGCGATCTGCGTACCCTCGTGAATATCGATTCCGGATCCACCTGTGTGGAGGGTGTCAACGAGGTGGCTTCCTGGTTCTCCCGGCGCTTTGAGGCGCTTGGTTGGCCCGTCGTGATCGAGGAGCCGAAGCCCGGACTGTTCGGGAAGAGTGTCTTTACATGGCATGGGGATCCCCTCGCACTGGATCTGCTGGTCATCTGCCATCTGGACACGGTTTTTCCGGCCGGAACAGCCGCCAGGCGACCATTCGAGGTCAGCGGTGATCGTTATCTGGGACCGGGGGTTGCGGATATGAAAGCGGGATGTCTGATGGCCCTCAATTCGATGGAACTGTTGCATCGTGCCGGCCGCCTGCACGGAAGTGTCGGTGTGTTTTTCAATGGCGAGCACGAGCTCAGTTGTCCCAACACCCGCGCTTCGATCGAGGCAAAATCCAGGGCCGCCAAGGTGGTGGTGACGACCGAGCCGGCGCGGGCGGACGGCTCCTGTGTCCGGCAGCGGAAGGGTGTCCTTCGCTACACGATCCAATTCCACGGGCGCAGCGCCCATTCCGGAGTCGACCCGGAGAAGGGAGTCTGTGCGGTCACGGAAATGGCCCGGATGATCCTTGCCCTGAAGAAACTGGCCGACCCGGAGGCGGGGATCAGTATCAACCCGGGATTGGTCAAGGGGGGAGTTTCGGTCAATGCCGTTCCCGATTTCGCCGAATGCAGGCTGGACGTAAGGGTAAACCGGCCCGACGACGCCCGGCGGTTGGATGCGGCCATTCGAAGGATGGCGGACCATCCGGTTGATCCCGGAGTCCGGATTGATCTCTCGGGTGGGATCACCCGTCCGCCGATGATCCCGAACGACCGGTCCGAGGAATTGATCCGGGGGATCAACCGGATCGCGCGGGGCTACGGGTTGGATCTGGGCTGGAGTTTTTCCGGAGGAGGGTCGGACGCGTCGTTTGCCTCGGCCTTCGGGATCGCCACTCTCTGCGGGCTTGGTCCGGTGGGCGGTGGCTACCACACCGAACGCGAATACATCGAGGTTCCCGGACTGCGGGAGCGGATGTGTGTCTTCCGCGATATGGTTGAGGCTATCTGTCATGGCACGATCTGATCCGGGGAAGCGCTTGTTTCGACTCCTGTTCTGGATGGTCGCGATCCTGATCCCGGCCGCGGTTTCAGGGGCGTTGCCTCGTGGTGTCGGGCAGTTTGTCTTCAACGATCCGGAGACAGGCCGGGAGATCGCGTGCTGGTATGTCCTGGCGGATTCCTACGAGCGGAGCGATCCTCCGGTGATCGTCTTTCACGGGATGAAGCGGAACCCGGATGACTATCGTGACTCCTGGATCGAGGACGCCGAACGTTTCGGCCTGTTTGTGGTCGTTCCGTACTTCAGCGAAGAGGACTATCCCGGCACGTCCGGATACAATCTGGGCAATCTCTTTTCTTCTGAATCGGATCGGACAAGGAAGCCGGAAAGCGTCTCGAGCTTTCGGATCCCCGAGGTGGTGTTTGACCACCTTTCATCCTCGGACGGGGAGACGGAGGCGGCCGGCTACATGGTTTTCGGGCACAGTGCCGGTGCCCAATTCGTCCACCGGATGATCGCCCTCCACCCGGATCCGCGCCTGCGTCTTGCCATCGCGGCCAACGCCGGATGGTACACCTATCCGAATGTGACCGACGACTGGCCCTATGGTTTCCGCGGGACGGGCCTGACCGAAGCGGACCTGCCGCCCTTACTCGGAGCGAATCTGGTCATCCTGCTTGGCGATCAGGACATCGACGAAACCCAGGACAACCTGCGGAGGACTCCGGAAGCGATGCTTCAGGGCAGGCACCGCTTCGAGCGGGGGCATCGGTTTTTCCAGGTGGGGCAGGCGCAGGCAGCATGCATGGGGGTGCCGTTTGGCTGGCGAATCCAGGTGGTCCCCGGGGTGGCGCATGATCAGGGCGGCATGGCCCCGGTGGCCGCCGCATTGATGGCAGAGGCGATTCGCGGGGATCGCGCCGGACACTCGTGCGAGGCGGGAGACTGACATGGGGTTTCTCGCCATCGCCATCATCGGCCTGACGATCATCCTGATCGTCCGACAGTACCAGACGCAGGCGGTGCTCTTTCTCTCGGGGTTCTCCCTTCTTCTCCTCGCCTATGGGCACCACCTTCTTTCGGGCGAGCCGGTCCCGGGTCTGGCGGAAGCGGGAACCGGATGGTTCGGGTTCGATCTCTTCCAGATTGTCCAGGAATCCTTCTCCACCCGTGCGGCGGGAATCGGCATGATCATCATGGCGGCGGGCGGGTTCGCGCGCTACATGTCGTCGATCCAGGCATCGACCGCTCTGGTCAAGCTGGCCGTTCGTCCGCTCTCATGTATCCGGAATCCCTATATCCTGCTTTCGCTTTCCTACCTGGTCGGTCAGATCCTGAACATCTTTGTTCCGAGCGCGGCGGGCCTCGCCATGCTTCTGCTCGTGGCCATGTATCCGACCCTGGTCCGGCTCGGTCTTCGACCCGCCGCGGTGGCGGCGGTCATCGGCACCACGGCCTGTCTTGATCTGGGGCCGGCCTCGGGTGCATCGAACCTGGCCGCCGAGGTCAGCGGGCTTGAGCCGATTGTCTATTTCGTGCGTCACCAATTGCCGGTCGCCCTCTTCGTCATGCCGGTGGTTGCCGCCCTCCATTTCTTCTGGCAACGACGGTGCGATGCGATGGACGGAGAGGCGGCGGGATCGGTCGCCGACGAGCTGGTGGTCGGTGCGCAGGACGACACCCCGGCACCCGCTCTCTACGCTCTTCTTCCCATCCTGCCGCTCGCACTCCTCCTGGTTTTCAGTCCGCTGGTTGTCCACCAAGTCCGGTTGGATGTGGTCACCGCCATGTTGATCAGCCTTTTTGTCGGCATCGCCTGCGAGATCATTCGTCTCCGGAGTCTGAAACTGGCCCTGGCGGGAATCGTCCACTTCTTCAAGGGGATGGGGGATATCTTCGCCAAGGTGGTCACCCTGATCGTTGCGGCGGAGACCTTCGCGACCGGGGTGAAGGCGACGGGCCTGATCGGCGATCTCCTCGGACTGGTTGAATCCGGCGGTCACGGGGGGCTTGTCATGATGATCGCCCTTGTTCTGCTGGTGGGCTGCATCGCGCTGCTGACCGGCAGCGGCAACGCCGCCCTGTTCAGCTTCGCCGGGATCATCCCGGCGGCGGCGACGCCGATGGGATTGTCGGCGGTGGCCCTGATGCTTCCCAGTCAACTCGCGGCAGGGCTCTTCCGGAGCATGTCGCCCGTTGCCGGGGTCATCATCGCGGTTTCCAGCGCCGCCAATGTCAGCCCGTTTCGCATCGTCAGGCGAACGGCCGTCCCGATGCTGGGGGGGGTGGTCGTGATGGTTTTGGTCAGTGCCTGGTTGGGTTGACGTCTCCGCGGGGGGCTCGGAAGATGCGCCCGCGGCGGGTGAAGCATCGGATGGAAGCAGATGTCCGCGCGGGCCGGATGGAGGCACCGGTCTGGCGGGGAAAGAGCCGGATTCCTGAGGCCCGTGACGACAACCGGGTTGACAACCCGGGTCCTCTCCCTCTTTCGTATGATTGTATACAATTGTAACCCCAATCATGCCGCCCCGCCCATCCCCCCTGCATCCGCGATCTGCCGGCGAACCCGCCGGAAAGGTCCTGTTTCTCGTCTGTGTCCTCCTGGTTGTCCTGGCCAGTCTCCTGGCCTCGCTCGTTCAGCGTTCGGGCGGGCGGGTCAAGGTCATCGGGATCAAGATCCCGACCCAGAACGGCCAATGGGTCGTCGCGGACCTCTTCAAACCCCGCACGGCAACCGAGGAGAATCCCGCGCCGCTGGTGGTGGTCGTGCCGGGTTTCCAGCGCTCCAAGGAAACTCTCGCCAACATCTCGCTTGAGCTTTCGCGAAGAGGCATGGTGGTGATCGCCATCGACCCCTATGCGCAGGGTGGATCGAGCTCGTCGATGAAGTCGAATGCCGCGACTTCGGAAGGCTACGGGATGTTCGCAGTGGTCGACTATGCGGCGAACACTCCGAATCTGAACTACATTGACAAAACCCGGATCGGGGCGACGGGGCATTCGGCCGGCGGGAATGCCGCGATCCGGGGGGCGAGTCACTTTGGCCGCGAGGCGATGGCGACGGGGCGGCCCAGCAAGCTCCAATCCGTCTTTGTCTCGGGTTATGTTCTCACCCTGACCGATCGGGTGCTGAAGGATGTCCGTTCCAATGTCGGTGTCAGCTACGCCCTTTTCGACGAGGGTGCCTATCGGAACGAATTGAAAAACGGGGACATGCGCCGGGCGCCGGAAGCTATCCGCCTGGTCAACAGCGGGCGGGATCCGGGAGCACCGCCGATCGAGGAAGTCGAAATCGGGCATGTTTACGGGCAGGCGGCTGACCGGAACCTCCGGGTGGTTTACAACGAGCGGATCATCCACCCCTTTCAACCCTACAGCATCGAGGCGACCGCCAATCAGATTGAGTATTTTGAACGGGTCTTTGGGATGGAGAGCGGATTCTCCAGCCGGAACCAGGTCTGGTTCTGGAAGGAGATACTGACCCTGGTTTCCCTTGTTTCGTCGATGGTCGCCCTCGTTCCGCTCGGGCGGATCCTTCTGGCCAAAGTGCCTTACTTCAACTTTCTGGTGCGCCCGGTGCCGCAAGCGCTGCCCAGGCCGGAGGGCAGGGGACGGCTTCTCTTCTGGAGTCTCTTTGTCATCGGCGCCCTCATTGCCTGCTTTTCCTATATCCCGATGGCCGAGCTCTCTCAGAAGCTGTTCGTTGCGGCCTCGAGCCGGCAGCAGACCTGGTTCTTCCCGCAGCGGATGAACAATGCCGTCATGCTCTGGGCGATTTTCAATGGTCTCGTCGGATTCCTGATTTTCTTTCTGAGCTACCGCTTTCATGGCAGGAAACGGGGGATCCATCCCGCCATGTGGGGAACGGCGACCAGCCTCCGGGAACTCAAGCGCACCTTTCTGCTCGCGGTGACCCTTTTTCTCTTCTTCTTTCTCCTGCTCTTCGGGGTTTATTGGTTCCTGCACGTCGACTATCGCTTCCTCTTCAACGGAGTGCGGGCCTTTCAGCCGGTCATGTTCGTGCTGCTCCTGATGTATGCCCCGATGTTCTTCGTCTTCTTTCTTTCCAATTCCCTGCGGGTCAACGGGGCCATGCGCCTCGAAGGGGATCCGGAATGGAAGAGCCTCCTCGTGTCCGGGGTCGCCAACTCCCTTGGGCTTTTCTTCATTGTCCTGGTCCAGTATGTGACCTTTGCGGCCACCGGAACGGTCTTCTGGACGGATGGCTGGCTCTACGTCAACCTGCTCTTCGCGGTGGTCCCGATCATGTTTGTCCTGCCCTATTTCAACCGGTATTTTTTCCGGATGACGGGACGGATCTATCTCGGACCCATGACGATGTGCCTGATCTTCATCATGATCCTGCTTTCCAATACGGTCTGCTATATTCCGCTGTAGGAGAAGAGGGAGGCTCGTTTCCGTCCGAGCAGGAGAGGCTTTACGCCTCGATCAACCGCTGCATCGAGGCGTAATGTCTCTCCTGCTACAGACACAGTCTTCGGGAATACATACCCAAGACAAACTTTAGGATGCTACGTTTGGTTTGGTGAAACCGCGCTCTGCCACGGTTCGGTTGGATTCTTCAGGATGACATTCCCATGTGCCGGAACAGGACGGGAGGGCCGACGGAGCCATTCGGCAGGCTCAGGGTAGACTGGCACCTCTCCTGCAGACAGACCAGTGGCTGCGACGTCAGATCGACGATGCATTGCACCCTCCATGGCCCGCCGCTTGATCGAGCGGCGGGCCAGAGGTCATTCCGATCGGTCAGAAGCGGTAGTCGGCCTGCACCCACCAGGTGCGACCGCGGGCATCGTGATAGGCGGAGTCAAAGGCGTCAGCCGTGCTCACCACCAGCGGCGGGTCCTCGTCGAAGACATTGTTGGCGCCGACCCGCAGGCTCATACCCTCGAGCATGCCGCCCTTGAAGGCATAGCCGACATTGACGTTGAAGGTGGTCCACGAGGCGATGATCCAAGGCTGGCCGTCGATGTCGTAATTGGAGGCGTCCTCATAGTCGCTCGTGTACTGCATGAGCGCACCGGCCGACCAATTGCCTTTCGCCCAGCTCAGGCTCCCGGTTCCCTTCCAGAAGGGAGTGGCGGTCTGCCGGAGCAGATCGGAGACGTTTCCTTCCGCGTCGACCGTTTCAAGCTTTGAGGTGTAGCTGGCTTCGGTCCGCAGGGTGAAGCGTCCGATGGCGGTTTCCG
Organism: Opitutaceae bacterium; assembly: GCA_041395105.1. Lineage (NCBI taxonomy): Bacteria > Pseudomonadati > Verrucomicrobiota > Opitutia > Opitutales > Opitutaceae > Opitutaceae bacterium. The sequence goes on from JAWLBB010000006.1 coordinate 159,040, forward strand.
GCAGCCGATACATGATGACGCTGTCGATGCCCGCCACATCGCGGGAAGCGAGGTTCTGGTAGGTGCCGCTGACATAGGCGAGTTTGCCCGGGATGCCCAGGGCGATGTCTTCAGCCGTGCGTTCTTCACGGGTGACGCGGACATTGCTGCCGCCGTTCGCTTCCCACAGTTCCGCGTCAAGGTTCAGCTCGCTCTGGGGATTCGGATTGTCGATGCGGTCGGTCTGCTTGATGTCATAGACATCCACCGAAAAAGACAGGCCCTTGATCGGCTTCACATCGACGACGACGCCGATGTTGAATGCCTCGGACTGCTCGGGTCGCAGCTCCGGGTTGCCTCCGGTGATGACCAGCTTCGACACGGTGTCACTGGCGTCCTCCTGGCCTTCCCGGGCCGGATCGTAAAGGAAGTTGCGCCGACCGCGCTGGGGCTGGAAGAGTTCGGTGACAGAGGCCGCGCGGAAGCCTTCGTTATAGGAGGTGCGGAACATCAGCCAGTCGGTCAGGGCCCAGGAGAGTCCCAGACCCGGTTTGAAGGCGGACTCTTCGCCGAAATCCTCATAGCGGCCGGCGACGCGAAGCTCCATTGAGTGAAAGAGCGGCGCGCGGTTGTCTTTGCCGAAAATCGGCACGAGGACTTCGGCGTAGCCCGCATAGACATCGCGTGATGCGTCCACGTCGATCTGTTCGGATTGGGCGATGATGTCGTCGGCCAGCCCGTAGGGGTCGTTTCTCTGGACCATCTCTTCGTTGCGGAAGGCGACGCCGGCGGCCATGGCGAGGCTGCCCCCCGGAAGGTCGATCAGCTTGCCGTTCACGTGGGCATCGAGGACACCCAGGGTGCCGATACCTTCGTCCCAGGCGGTGATCCGGAAGGAATTGATGACATTCGACGGATTGACGTTGGGTCCGCTGAACGGATTCATCGCGTCAGGGGTATCCTTGGCCAGGGAGGCCGTGAGAAGGCTTTGCGACATCGCATTCTGCGAATCCTGATAGACCTTGCCCCGCATGTAGAGGGCGCTGGCCTCGAAGTTCCAGTTTTCGGAAAACGCACCCTCGATCCCGGCGACGACCCGGAACGAATTGCTGTCGGTTTCGTAGGTACGCGGGCCGAGCTCCATGGGACGGTAGTTGCGAATGACGACGTCCCGGGGCGTGCCCGTCGGATTGGCGGTACCCGGTCCGTAGAATCGGGTCCCGACGGGGTTGTAGTAATTGGTCTTCGGGACGACCACTCCGTCGGTGCTCTGCGATATGGGGGTGGTGCCCGCCTGGGTCTTGCTGTGGGCGTCGTAGTAGGAGAGTTCGCCGAAGAGTCTCAGGCGATCGTTGATTTCATGATCAAAGGTGCTGTAGACGGAGTAGCGTTCGGTCGAGGGAATCAGCTGCCCTTCGCCCTGGAAATCCCAGGTCGCCGACGGGCCGGTCCCGGATTTCACTGCATTGGTGGGCTCTTCGATGTAGAAGCGCCCATTGCTGGCGGTCACTCCGGTGACGCGCACGGGGGTGCCCTCATCGTCGACTGCGGTGTAGCGACCCCAGGGGCCGGAGGATGACTGGCGGTTCAGGTTGCTGGCGGAAGCCCAGGGCTCGGGTGCCAGGGGGCGGTTGTCGGCATGTGCGGAATACGTGCGGTCCGGGGCGTAAAGGGCATCACGCTTGTAGTAGGAGAGAATGACGGTTGCGTTGGACTTGCCGTCATTGAAGTCGAAGCCGGACGCAAGGTTGACGTTGGTTTCCATCCGCGACGGATCATTGAATCCGAAACGGACGCTCAGATCGGTCCCGGTATAGTCATGTTTCAGGCTGGTGTTGAGAACACCGCCAATGGCATCCGATCCGTAAATGGCCGACGCACCGTCGCGAAGGACCTCGATCTGCTCGATCGCGGCGGCCGGGATGGAGCTCATGTTGACGAAGGCGACCGGCGGGGTTCCCGGCGTGACTCCGTGGGCGGCCATCCGGCGGCCGTTGATCAGGACGAGGGAGCGTCCGGCTCCCAGGTTCCGGAGATTGATGGTGGTGACATCGCCCCGGGCGCCATTGGCCCCGGTTTCGCCCTCATTGATTGTTATGTTTTGCGAGTAGGGGATGGTCTCGAGGATTTCCGAGACGGTGGCGGCACCAATGACCTGGAAATCTTCGCTGCGGAAAGCGCTGATCGGCAGGATATCCTCTTCGGCTGTCCGAGGGATATTGGAACCGGTCACATTGAACTCCTCCAGGACGATGGGGCTCTCTTCCACGCCGGTTGGGGGAGTCGCCGTGGTTTGTGCGATGATCGGGCTGCTCAGGACGAGAGAGAAGACGAGGGCGAGAACGAGACGGCCTCGGGGCGACTCGGTAGGGGTGTCAGGACAGGTTCCAGGTGTGTTCATTTTTCTGCGGGTTGATTTGTCGTGCCGGGTTGTGGGCGGGTCAGAGTGTTTCTTGGTCGATGGACTGATGGCATTCCGGTCGTGCGGTCAATCGAGGGTTGGCGTTAGGTGGATCGGTTGGATCAGTAGCCGGCCTCGATCAGGGCAGCGAGGATCCGATCGCCTCCGCTGATCACGTGCTGGCTCATGATGGCGTGGGCTTTGGCTTCGTCGCGGGCCTCGATCGCATCGACCAGCTCGTTATGGCGTTGGCTGGGATTGTTCGAATCGGTCTGGGGTCCAAAACCAAGGTAGGCGGGTATCTGGAAGTGATCCAGGGCCGCCATGACGATCCCTTCAAAGAGCGAGTTCCCGGTCGAACGGACAACCAGAAGATGGAACCGGGCATTGGCCTGGCAATAGGCTTCGAAGGTCTCGGACCGTGAAATGTCGACCGGCGGCATGTCGGCGGCTTCGCGCATGGCGGCTATATCTTCGGGAGTGGCCCGGGAGGCTGCGCGCATGGCGACCTGCGATTCCACCACCAGACGCAGTTCGTTGAGCTTGCGGAAGCCTGCGGAAGTCAACGGGGTGGCGCTGATTCCGGTATTGGGCAGACTGGTCACGAGACCTTCGTTGGCCAGGCGATTCAGGGCTTCTCGCAGGGGTGTGCGCGACACGCCCAGGCTGGTGGAGAGATCTTTCTCAAAAAGGCGCTGGCCGGGCTTGATCTTTCCGGTTAGAAGGCGTCGCTTCAGGATGGTATAGATGCGGTCGGGAAGGGTGGCCCGCTGCAATGCATCGGATGGGAGCTCGACGAGTGATGGATTGGAGAGAAACATCGAATTCCGATGGTATGGGGTAGGAAATACTCTTTGTATTAGTGTATACAACTTAAAAACGATCTGTCAACGGATTTTGAATGAACCGGTGGACTGACGGATCGGATCGAATGAAATCAGCGCGGATTCGCTGGTCCGCGGCGCTCGATCCCGGAGGCGGCACATGAGCGTGGGTAGAGCCGAGCGACGGATGAAAATCGGAATTGATACCTTCTCCTTCCACATCAACCAGGCGGCCGGTGACTACGACGTCTTTGCCACCCTGGATCTTCTCGAGCAATGGGGGCTGCAAGGCCTTCAGATCAATATCAATGGCCCGAACGGGCGATTTCTCGGTGGAGATCCGGCAGACCGCCGCCACGTGCAAAAGGTGCGTCGGGCCATCGAATCGAGAGGGTTCTTCGTGGAGGTGGGTGGGAGCGGAACCTGCCTCGAACGCCTGGAGCCCCAATTGAGATTGGCGGCCGCGCTGGGTGCGGATGTCCTGCGGACCCTCCTGGTCTTTCGGGAATCCGCCGCCGGGACGTTCGAGAGGACCCGCGACGAAATGCAGGCGGTGCTCCCGCTGGCCCGCGAACTGGGTGTGCGCCTCGCCTTTGAGAACCACGAGGATGTGAAGGCAGCCGAATTGCGAACGTTTCTCGACGGTATGGAAGATCCCTTTGTCGGCGCGTGTCTGGACACGGGGAACGATCTGGTCGTTTACGGTGATCCGATGGAGGCGGCGGTCCTGCTGGCGCCGCGGGCCATTTCCACTCACATCAAGGATCAGAAACTGATCCGGGTTGGCGAGGCGGTTTACAGCGTGGGCGTTCCTCTGGGAACGGGCGATCTTCCGCTGCGGAACCAACTCAAGGAAATCCTGGGAACCGGTTCACTTGATCGGTTGCTGCTGCAGGATACGACGGGTTATTCATCAAGGTTGAACCGTTTCGATCGCGCGGATTTGAGTCCGGTTTCAGACTATGCCGGGATTCCCTGTTTCCCTGACCGGGACTCGGCGGCCGCTGCCGGCTACCTGATGGGGCTCGAAGGCCTGTCGGTCGACCGCCTGCGCGAAGAGGCGCACCGGCAGCACGAGCGGATCGCAGAGGATATCCGGAACCTTCGGTTTTGGCTGGAGGCGGCGGGAAAACACGATGAAGGTGGATCCGACCGAACCGATCATGATTTATACCAATCCCGATAAGCCGGGGGTCCCGCTTTCCGCGGTTGGTCTCGGCGGGCATGAATTCCTGCCCGACGGCCGGTCCCGTGGGTTCAACGAGGATTTTGCCAATGCGGTCAAACCGGGATACAAAGCGAGTGGATACGGGACGGCGACGCGTCGGGATCTGCTGCGGAAGGCCCTCGAGAGGGGAATCAACTTCCTCGACGTGACCATCGACCCCGAGAAGGAAGCGCTGGGCCGCAACCTCAAGGAAATCGGGACAGTCGATCCGGTGTTTATCCAGACCCGTCCGGAGGGGATGGGCTACGGATACGATCCGGGGAATCGCAAGATGCTGGACATCGCCGTCCTCAAGGCGGAGGTGAAGCGGATCCTGGCGCTGATGGGTCGCGAGCGGATTGACTTCCTGAATTTCCCGATTCTTCAGAGTGCCCTCGACGAAGACCCGGACTACCTGGCAAAGACCCGTGACATTGTGGAGACCCTCAAGGGCGAGGGCCTCATCCGGTTTGCCACGTCGGACAATTTCTCCGGTGAAGCAACCTATCTGGCCCAGATCGAGGCGGGTTGCTTTGACGCCCTCGTGGTGAACTTCAGTTTCGCCGACGATGCGGCCCGCGGACAGGTGCTGCCCCGGGCGGCGGCGGCCGGCATGGCGGTGATCACGCGCGAGCTTTTTCAAAAAGGGCAGCTCTTCCGGATGGGCGCGGAGGCCGGTCTCGCCGACACCCATCTGCTGGCGCGACTCGCCTTGAAATGGAATCTGCAGGTGCCCGAAGTGACGACCTCAATCATCGGTTCCCGGGATGTCTCGGAATTGGAGAACTGCCTGTCGGTGCTCGATTCCCCGCAACTTTCTCCGGAGGAGGAAGGCCTGCTCGATCGTCTGCGGCAGACGTCCGTATTTCGTGAATACGCGGAGCCCCGCCGCCGGAAGTTCCTGGGTGGTTGAGTTGGGTCTGAGAGCCAATGGACCCGCAGGCCTGAACCCGCCTCGAGAGGGCACGAAAGTCGTTCTGGCTTTAGGACGCCGTATTTCTCTGACGCCACACTAAACCAGGTCGCAGGCCTCGGCCGGCATCCAGTGGGCGTCCTTGCCGTCCCACTTGACGTTGCAGCCGATCGGGTTGGTCAGGGGTTTCCGGATCGGCCGCCCTGCCAGATGATCCTCGAGGGCATCGGCGAGGTCGTTGGTCGTCATGCGTTCGGTATTGCGCGGACTGTCCACGGCGCGTCCCGTATAGACCAGCCTGCGCGCGGCATCGAAGACGTAGAAGTGAGGGGTGCGCAATGCGCCGTAGGCACGGGCCACGTCCTGGCTCTTGTCGTGCAGGTAGATCCAGGGGAATTGGTGCGACTTCATCCGCTCCACCATGTGATCGAAGGAATCCTCCGCGTAGGTCTTCACGCTGTTCGAGTTGATCCCGACGAACTGGACACCCTGACCGGCGAAGCGTTCGGCCGTCTGGCGGGTGACTTCGTCGGACCCGGTCACATACGGGCAGTGGTTGCAGGTGAAGAAGAGAACGAGAACCCGGGCGTCATTGAAGTCGTCGAGACTGTAGGTCTTCCCATCGGTCGCGGGCAGACGAAAGTCAGGGGCCGAAGCTCCCAATGGAAGGGTGAATGACTGTTTCTGAGTGGATTCCATGGCTTGAGCATACCCAAACCGTTGCCGTTGGCAAGGATGCGGCCGTCTCCATCGACCAGGTTCCGACGGGGTGTGATAAAGCCAACGCCGCACGCAAGGAGGGGAACCTCATCGGGATCTTGAGTTGACCGCAACTGATCGTCGTCGGAATCTGCCCTCATGAACAATCTTTCCGGCGTGCTGGCCGGCATGCTCCTGATTGCCGGTGTCACCGCGGCCGAACCCTCGGTCAGGTTGACCCCCTTGCGGGCGGGAATCTCCATGATTGAATACAAGGGAGGCGTGATGGTCCTGCTCACGGGGGAGGACGGTCCACTGCTGGTGGATTCCCAATATGCCGAAGGCTATGAGATGATCCGTGATGCGGTGGCCGGGTTGACTCCCGATCCGGTTCGTTACCTGATCAACACCCATTTTCATCTGGATCATACCGGAGGAAATCTGGGATTTGGATCCGCGGGTGCGGTCATTTTTGCCCAGGAGGAGACCCGCCGTCTACTGGAGTCGCCTCAGTATCTCTGGCCGTTCGACATGAGCCAGGACGCCTTTGCGGCGCCGGCGATACCGGGTGTCACCTTTCCCGATCGGATCATTCTGAACCTGAACGGTCAGACGGTGGAGGTTTACCATCCGGGCCCCGCCCATACCGGTGGCGATGCGATCGTCTTCTTCCATCAGGCCAATATCGTGCACGTCGGAGACATCTTCGTGCTCTACCGTTATCCGTTCATTGATACGACCCATGGTGGATCCCTTCCGGGAACCATCGCGGCCTGCGAAGCCCTCCTGCCGCGGGTGAACGACGATACGCTCATCATCACCGGGCACGGCGGACTGGCGGTCGCTGTGAGTTGATCGACTTCATCACGATGCTGAAGGTCTTCGAGAGCCGGCTTCGGCCGTTGGTGGAGCAGGGGTTGTCGCTCGAGGAAATTGTGGCGGCCGAGCCCCTTCGCGGTTACGAAGGGACAGCGTTTCCCGCCGCCAACTTCATCCGGCTGGCGGTGGCGGAGATGCGCGGATCAGCTGAATAGGAGGAATCCTTCCGCCGGACTCGGTTCCCGGCCCGATGGTCGTCGGCAGCTGGCTCAGCGGTTTCCCAATTCAATTGCCGGACGGCAGTGGCTAGGTCATTACCCTTTGTCATGGGATCACCTCCGAATTCGCCGGACCGGGCAGCCGGCCTGATGGAGGGCATGGCCGCGCGGCCGTTTGCCCGAGCCGACATCTTTCGCCATCCCCCCGTCAGCGGCTCCAATCCACCTCCGGAGTTGGCGGCGGTCCGCAAGAATGAATCGAGCTGCGTTGTCATCCTGGCCGACGGAAGCTGGTTCGTCACTTGGAGCCAGGGCTCCTTTGAGGGATCCCAAGATGAAAAGATTGTCGGTGCGGTGAGCCGGGACCTGGGGCTGACCTGGAGTGCCCCGCTGAAAATCACGGGCTCGACCCGCGAATACCGCCGATCCTATGGCTGTCCGTTCGTCGTGCCAGGGAGCGGGCGCGTCTACCTGTTTCTCCATGAGGGTCGCCATCCCGGAAACGGCATCGCCGCGAACAGCCCCGAGGTGGATTGCGGAAGCCTCGGTTTCCTCTACTCCGACGACCATGGAACAACCTGGTCGGACGTCTCTTCGATCGTTCTGCCCGATCGCGATATCAGCATGTTTCCCGACCGGATCCATGGTCACCTCAACCATCCGCCTCAGCTCATGCCGGGTGGTCGGGTCGTGCTGCCGCTGAGTTTCTACGCGCGTCCCGGGAGCATGCGGCGTGACTGGCAGTTGGTGGCCGGCGAGACTGCGCTGCTCTGGTGCGAGAACATCCTGACGGAACCGGATCCGCGAAACCTGCGCTTCACCCTTCTTCCGGAAAGTCCCCGGGGCATCCGCGCCGATCTCCTCAAGCATGTCGATAACCCGGCGGTGATTCGACTGGCAGAAGCTTTTCGAGGCTACCCCGACAGCCTCGCCTACAATTCGCAGGAATTGACCGTGGTGCCCTTATCCGACGGACGCTGGGTGGGGGCTTGCCGGACCTACCTCGGTTCACCGGGATTCACGGTCTCTTCGGATCAGGGCCATACGTGGTCCCCGGTTGAGCGTCTGCGCTACCATCCGGACGGCGGGTTCATCGACCATCCGCACACCATGTGTCCGATGGCCCGTTTGCCCGATGGTCGGTTCATCCTTCTCTTCACCAACAACGACGGGACCCGTAACGGGGCCGAGCATGTGTGGGATGGAGGATGTCGTACGCGCAATCCGCAGTGGTTTGTCATCGGCCGGGAAATCGCCGGCGAGACACGCAATGGCGGGCTGGTATTCGGCGAGCCGCGCATCCTGGCCTCGGCGGACGAAAGGGAGGCTCTGGATGGGTTCCGGGCGTCGACCTGCACCGGCATTTCCATGCCTCAATACTTTGCGTGCGACGGCCGACATTTCGTTCAGTACGGCCTGAAGAAGGAACACATCCTCCTCGATGAGATTCCGCAGGCGGTGATCGATGCGATGACCCCTTGACCCATCCCGGCGGACACGAATTCCCGTGAATCATCTGGGCATTCCGGCCGGAGGTGTCAGATTGATTGCATGAAAACCCTTGGTTTTGGGTTGATTCGTTTGTTCGTGATTCTTCCTGCCATGTCCGCACTCATCCAGGCGCAATCGGAACCGGTCGTGATTCCTCTTTGGGTAAACGGGGCACCCGGTTATGAGGATCGCCGCGACGAACCGGAACTGGCCCGGGATTACTGGGTCCGGAACATTCACAATCCGTCGATCACCGTCTTTCGCCCGCCGGCTGAAGCGGCCAACGGATGCGCGGTGGTGATCGCACCGGGCGGAGGCTTCCGTGAACTGGTCTTCGACGCGGAGGGCCGGCAGGCGGCCGAGTATCTCAATTCCATCGGAGTGACGGCCTTCGCCCTCAAGTACCGGCTGCCCGATGAAGCGGGGTCACCCTACAGTTACGAGAATGTCCGAGAGGATGCCTATCGGGCGATGCGCCTGGTGCGGAGTCGGGCGGCCGAGTTTGGAATCGACCCGCACCGGATCGGCATGCTCGGTTTCTCGGCCGGTGGGGCGGTCGTGCTCTCAATTGTCTTTGAAAAGGGTGATGGAGATCCCTCGGCGCCCGATCCGATTGACCGGGTCAACGGACGCCCGGATTTCCAGATGATGGTCTATCCCGGAGGAGACATTCCGGATACGATTCCCGGAGATACCCCTCCAGCCTTTCTGCTCTGCGCGAACGACGACGATTACGGGTGCGACGATGAAACGGTGGAACTCTTCACCAAATTCCGGGCCGCGAATGTCCCGGTGGAATTGCACATGCTCGCCCAGGGCAAACATGCCTTCAATATGGGCGATCGTTCGGACCTCCTTTCTGTCCGTCACTGGCCGGAGCGGATGAAGGAATGGCTGATCGACAGCGGTTGGCTCCAGGTCGGGCAGGCGGACTGAATCTCGCGAGATACCCGGCTTGCCGTCGGGACCTTTCCCGATATGGATGGCGAACCGCGATCCACCGCCCTGATGGGCTCAACCGATGTCTCTTAAAAACCTGCAGAGTCTCAGCGTCCGCTTCTTCAGCCGCTTCCGACACCTCATGGCGATGATGCGCAGCTGGATCGAAGACCGACCCAGTCTGGCCGCATGGTTTTTCCCGGAGCATTCCGCTGAAACGGAGTATCGACTGTACAATGGCCGGATGTTTGCCGACCTCTTCGAGCAGGAACGGATGCTCGCGGATCAACCGCGAATGGCCTTCTACCACCAACTGATCAACCGCCACATCAAGGCCGGCGACCGGGTCGTCGATCTGGGGACCGGGACCGGGATTCTCGCTGCCCTGGCAGCCCGGCAGGGCGCCGGGCATGTCTATGCGATTGATCATTCCGAGATCCTGACCCAGGCGCGGACCCTGGCGGCGGCCAATCACGTGGAGAACGTCGAGTTCATCGCGACCCACAGCAGCCGGTTCAAAACACAAGAGCCGGTCGACGTCATCCTGCATGAGCAGATGGGGGACTGCCTCTTTGACGAGGGGATGGTTGCCAACGTGGCGGATCTGCGCGACCGGGTGCTCAAGCCCGGAGGACTCATCCTGCCGAGCCTCTTCGAATTCCATTGCGAGCCGGTCATGTTGGACGACCTCCGTTTTGTGCCCTTCATCTGGGATCTCAATGTTCATGGCTACGACTACTCGAGTCTCGAAGGACACCGGCCGGAGGACCCCAATTACTACCGACAGGTGGGCGGCGACCGGGAACTGGTCGACCATTTCCTTTGCGAGCCAATGCCCGCGTTCTCCTTCGACCTGCACACCGTCCGCGAGGCCGAACTTTCCCGCGACCTTACGTTCACGCGCCGCGTGGTCCGGGCCGGACGTCTGGACGGGTATGCGATCTACTTCCGGGCCCGGGCGGGTGAACTGAGCCTGACCACCGATCCGACGGACCCGCACCGTGCGCCGCATTGGGGCTACCGCATCCTGCGGACCGATCGCGAGGATTATGAAGTGGGCGACGAGATCGAAACCCGTTTGGCGGTCGACCGCTGGTCGGATCTCGATTCCTGGCGGTGGCACAGCCACAAGCGGGTCGCGACGGGGCCGGTAAACAAACTGTAGCACGCTACGGTTTGTTTACCGGCCCCAAACCCTACGGTCTATGCTACGTAGGGTTTGAAGGCGGCCAACGCTTCGATGGACGGCCCGGCGGTCCGTCCCTACCGATTCGCCTGTTGGGTAGGGCGTGACTGCTGGGCGCGCCGTTCCGGCTCAAACAGTGCCCGTCTCGAGATTGAGGTAACGGAGCTCCTCCGGGGTGAGCGCGACATCGAGGCCGGGGAGGGAGGTCCGGGTCTCTTCCAGGGTCCGGGGGCCGAAGAGGGCGAAGACGGGGAAGGGTTGGCAGAGGACATAGGCGAGGGCGATATTGATGGGGAGGACCCCTTTGCTCTCGGCCAGTTCGATGGCCCGTTCGCGACGCTTGAAGTTGTCGTCACTGTACCAGCAGCGGACCAGTTCCCGGTCGAAAGTCTTGTCCGGGCCGGCCCGGTCGGTGAAGAAACCGCGGGCCTGGCTGGACCAGGGCAGAAGGGGCATCTGGTGGGTGGTCAGCCAGGCGCGGCTTTCCGGATCGGAGGCGGCCACGCAGCCGTCCCAGACCGGGTCGACCATGCGGGCCAGGCTGAAATTGTTGCTCAGAAGGGAAAAGCCCTGGAGGCCATTGACCTCGGCATACGCATTGGCCTCCTCGATCCGGGCGATGCTCCAATTCGATCCGCCGAAGATCCGGATGCGTCCGGCTTTGACGTGCTCGTTCAGGACGTCGACAAACACACTGGCCGGGATATCCGGATTGTCCCGATGCATGATGTAGATGTCGAGATGGTCGGTCTGGAGGCGTTCGAGCGATTTGAGCAACTGCCGGGTGAGTGCCTCGGGATGACAATCCGGGGTGTGGGCGCCCTTGGAGATGAGGACAACCTTCTCCCGCAGACCCCGGTTCTTGATCCACTGACCGAGGAAGCGTTCCGACCAGCCGTCACCGTAGATGTAGGCGGTGTCGAAGGCATTGCCGCCCTGTTCATAGAAATCATCGAAAATGACTGAGGCGTGGGCGAGGCTCTGCTGATTGTCGACGCCCATGATCAGGCGGGAGATATCCTTTTCAAGCCCGGCAATCCGGCCGTAGCGCATATTGTGCGAGGGGGAGGGAACGACGGGCCCACGGTGGACGGCGGGCCGGTTGAAGTCCGCTTTCTCCTCGTCGTACTGGAAGCCGAAGCTCCGCCGCCACGCGTCGAGCGTCTTCATATTGCCGAGGGTATCGGCGGGGGACATGGCCGGGGAGATGGTGTGACCGGCCTCGAGCGAGCGGAAAAAGGTATCGGCTTCGATTCCGTAGAGCCCGCGGGGGTCGTTTCCCCTGATCGTCTCAGGATCCTTCTGGCCGGCGCGATGAAGGGTGAAGGACCATTCGCCACCGTCGCGGGCGGGAATCCACGGGTTGGCCAGATCGATCGAGCCCTCCGTTCCGAAGATCCGGGCATGATTGTCCTGCTGCAGGCGCACTCCGGTGGCGACCTGGGCGATGATCCCGCCGTCAAAGCGCAGAAGAGCGGCGGCGTATTCGTCGACCCGAGTCTCGGGTCCGACAAACCCCATACCGCGAACCTCGACCGGGTCGGCGAAATCGCGTCCGAGGGCCGCGCCGGCCACCAGGCGGGAGAAAGAGACCGGGTAGCATCCGACATCGAGGATCCCGCCGCCGCCAAGGGCATTGTTCATCAAACGGCTTTCCGGATTGGCCCCGGCCCGGAAGCCGAAGGCGGCCTGGATCATTTTTACCTCGCCGATGGCACCGGAGCGGATCAATTCGACGACTCGGGCCGTCTGGGGATGGCAGCGGTACATGAAGGCCTCCATCAGGAAGACTCCGGCCCGGTGGGCCGCTTCGACCACCGCCATGGTGTCGGGATGATTGAGGGTGATGGGCTTCTCGCAGAGAATGTGCTTGCCGGCCCGGGCGCATTGGATCGCCCAGTAGGCGTGGAGCGGGTGGGGCGTCGCGATATAGACGGCCGCCACCTCCGGGTCCGCGAGGAGGGCCTCGTAGGAGTCGTGGGCCGTGCCCGATTTGAATTCGGCGACAAAGGCGTCAGCGGAGGAACGCTTCCGACTGGCCACGGCCTTCAGGACCCCCGTTTCCGAGCTCTGCAGTCCGCGAGCAAAAGCGTGCGCGATGTTACCGGTTCCGAGGATGCCCCAGTTCAGTTTAGGCTTCATGGTCGATTCAGTTCGATTGGCGAAAGCAGGGTATCTTTCCATCAGTTCAACCGGATGCGAGTCGATTCATGGAAAGTTTCGAAGAATGATGGATCGGTGAAACGAAGGGGGGGTGGTTTGGACATCGCCGCGATCGTCCAGACACAAAAAAGCCCGCCGAGTGTCATCGGCGGGCTGGGGAAGGGTCCCGTGGAGAACGGCTTATTCCTCGGGCTTGGTCTTCTTCAGGCCGACGACGCGGTCGCCGTCCTTGAATTCGCCGCGCTTTTTCAGCAGATCGACGCGTTCGAAGCGCTTGAGGACGTTGCGCTTGACCTGGAGACTGCTGGAGGACTTGAAACTGGGATGCTGTGACATGACTGGAAAAAAAGTAAACGGTCTAGGTAGAGGCTCAATCCGGGCAGATCAAGTGTTTTTTCTGCAAGATGTGCGTGCCGGGAGTTGAAAGAGGTTGCCGCCCTCCCAGGTCGATACGAAATGAACGGGCCGGCCGCGGCCCGGTTGGCCAAAGCCGGGTGGCCGGCGGAAATTGGCTCTTGACCTCGTCAGCCGGGCTTGTTTGAGAGATCGTTTCACCTTGAACGAGGAGGTTTTGTTTTGAGAGACGACTATCTAAGAGATGCAAGCGCGGTCATCCCGGATTCGGGACTGTTGATCAACGTGATTTCGCGTCGGGTCAAGCAGCTGCGCCGTGGCAACCGCCCCCTGGTGGAATCGCTGGAAAAGCTGAGCCTGGAGGACATTGCGTTGCGCGAAGTCATCGAGGGAAAGATCAGCTACGAGTTTATCGACTGAGGCTGGCGCCCTTTCCGGGTGACCTTCTTTCATCCATATTGAAGGAGGGTTCCGATTCATCATGTCCGCGGCCCAAAAGAAACCGGGAAAACTGCCGGAGATCCGCAACTCCAAGGTGGGTCGCGATTATGTGATCGGGGAGCGTTTTGAGGCGGGAATCGTGCTGACCGGAACCGAGGTCAAATCGGTCCGCGGGGCCCAGGCCCAGATCTCGGATGCGTTCTGCAAAATCGAAAAAGGCCAGGTTCTCCTCTACGGAGCCTATATCAGCGAGTACGTCTTCGGGAACATCAACAATCACGCCGTTCGGCGCCCGCGCCGCCTGCTCCTGCACCGGAGGGAGATTGGCAAGCTCCAGAAGGCGGTTGAGGCCGGGGGGAAGGCCCTGGTGCCCCTCCGGATCTATTTCAAGGGAGGGTTGATCAAGATCGAACTCGCCCTCTGCACCGGCAAGAAACTTTACGACAAGCGGGAAACGCTCAAGAAGAAGACCGAATTGCTTGAGATCGACCGGATGATGAAGTTTCACCGCTGATTTCCGGCGAAGCGGCTGACCGATGACCCCGCGCCTGCACATTATCCTGATCCGGCCGGAGATCCCTCAGAATACCGGGAATATCGGGCGTCTTTGCGCGTTTGCCGGTCTTCGTCTCCACCTGATCCACCCGCTTGGCTTTACCATCACGGACCGCCATCTGCGCAGAGCGGGGATGGATTATTGGAAGGAACTCGATATTCGGCACCACGAGAGCTGGGAGGCGTTCACCCGCGCGGAGCAAGGCCCGGACAGGCTATGGCTTCTGACCACCCGTGGAGAGCGATCGATCTGGGATGCGGCCTTTCAGGCGGGGGACGGGCTGGTTTTCGGAAATGAGTCAAGTGGTGTGGAGCCCTCCATTCACGAAGCCCTGGCGGATCGGCGCCTTGTCATTCCCCGGTTCGGGCCGGATCTGCGCTCGCTCAACCTGTCGACGAGCGCAGGGATCGCTGCCTATGAGGCGTTGCGGCAGCTCAGGTGAACAAATCAAATCGGAGGGTCGTGCTCCCACGTGACGGCGGAGGACGAAGGGCTGGATGCTCGGCGCCATCGTTCCCAACTGCCGGTTTGACGTCGCCGGGTTGACTAATGGCCAATCGGGCATGAGATCGAAGTGTGGGACATCGGGATAAAAAGTCGGGGAATTCCCGGAGGTCTTTTTTCAACGAATTCACAGGTTTGTTTGCGTGCACGAATCCGATTCAGCCGATAAACATGGGGGGATTCCGGTTCCTTAGCTGATGCAATTCTTCCGAAAAGGAGTCACTTGGATGATTCCCGCCGGCCTGATTCTGGCGACGGGCTACTGGCTGGTGGCCGGATGGCGGCAGGGTGGTTCACCCTCCGCATCGCAGACTCCGGCCCAGGCGCAGGCCGCGGCCGGCCCTGTTGAGACCGTCCCCCTGGCTCGAGGCGACCGGTCGATGGAGACGGGTGACCGCCGGTTTGCCTTCTCAGCGGTGGATCCGGATCGCGAGGCGAAGCTCCTGGAGTTGTCGACCGACGCAGTCAGACGGGTGCGGGTGGGAGCGGCGGACTCCGATTTCCTCGACCCGAAGACATCTCCGTTCCTGGGGGCGCCCGATGGCGACCTGATTTTCCTGGAGCTGTTCAATGATCTGGTGCTGCCGATTCTTCTCACCGACACCGGGGTGACCCGCTCGGGCGTGCAGCTGATCGAGGGCACGGTGGCGGGGCAGCCCGGAAGTCGCTTCATGATGACGGCTTCAGAGGGAGCGGCCAGTCTCTCGATTGAAGTCTCCCCGGATGATCGTTATGTGGTCAATTGGTTGGATGATGGCGTCTATGAGATCGCCGAACTCGATCCGCAGACCATCCCTCCCTGTCATGGTCCGTTGACGGTTTTCCTGGACGCCGATGTCCTGGCTGCCCGTTCGCAACAGGATGAAGGCGTGACCGACGTTCGACGGCCGACCGCCCTGTCCACCCTTCCTCATACGCCGGCCGTGGTGGACCTTCTGATTGTCTATTCGTCGGACGTTGCCGCGAACTACACGGAGTTCGCCATCCGCAACAAAGCCGAACTCGCGGTGGCGGAGGGGAACAGCGATTTTGAGCGCAGTGGGGCGCGGGTCCAGCTCCGGTTGGTCGGTGTGGCGGGGCTGGACTATACGGAAAACGGCAGCAACAGCGATGGACTCGAGCGTCTCCGCCGCACCTCGGATGGCTATATGGACGATGTCCATCAATTGCGGGAGAAGGTCGGGGCCGATCTCGTCTGTCTCCTTCAGGACCGGAGGGACTCGAGCAGTTCGGGTATCGCCTATGTGATGACCGAGATCGGCAGCCGCTACAACGAGGACTTCGGATTTTCGGTTGTGGAATATCAGTACCTGACCGGATCGAACACGATGGTCCACGAGATCGGACACAATCTCGGGTGTCAGCACGATCGGGAGAACTCCGGCGCCGACGGCCTCTTTCCGTTCTCCTATGGCTACCGCTTCACATCGGGAACCGGCAGCACCTACCGGACGATCATGGCCTACCGTCCGGGCAGCCGCATCTCCTATTTCAGCACACCTCTGAAGACCTTCGGAACCCTGGGTGATCCAATCGGGATTGCCGAAGGACAGTCCGGTGAAGCGGACAATGTGGAGAGCCTGAACCGGGCTTCCTTCGAGGTCTCGAACTTCCGACTGGCGGAGGAGGGACAGGATCCATGGGCACGATTGATCAATGTCTCCACCCGCGCCATGGTCGGGGCGGGAGAACGGGCCCTGATCGGCGGTTTTGTCATTGGCGAAGCCGAATCGAAATTGATCCTGGTCCGCGCCCTAGGCCCCAGTCTCGCGGATTACGGAGTCCGTGATCCGCTTCCATCGTTGAAAGTGACACTCAATCACGGGGGAGCCGCCATCGGCTCGAATGCCGGATGGCGGACAGCAGCTGATCCTCAGGCAATCATGGATACGGGCTACGCCCCGAGCCGGGACGCCGAACCGGCTTTCCTGGTCGAGCTCGGTCCCGGAGCGTATACGGCGGTCGTGAATTCTCTCGATGAGCGCTTGGGGGTTGCCCTGGTCGAGATTTATGAAATCGGAGTGGACGGGACGAGGCTCGTCAATCTGTCGACCCGCGGATATGTCGGCGTCGCTGAGGATGTGATGATCGGAGGATTTGTCATTGGTGGAGAAAGCGGGGGAACCAAGCGAATCCTCCTCCGGGCCCTGGGGCCGAGCCTGTCCGGGTTTGGCGTGGTCGACGCGCTTTATGATCCGGCCATGACACTCTATGACGAGTCCGGAGTCGTCCTTCTGGAAAACGATGATTGGGACGAAAGCAACCAGCAGGATAGGATTGCCGATCTGGGATTCGCCCCCGCGGTCCGGCGGGAGTCCGCCATGATCCTCGATCTTTCCCCGGGGCTTTACACGGTGATCGTCCGCCCCTTCGAGAACACTGATGGCCAGCGCCAGGGCATTGGACTGATCGAGGCTTTCGAGATCAGGGAGAACTGACCGGCTTCACCACCTCGATCGGAAAGAGCAGGACGGAGCGGTGCCGGCGGAATGCCTCATCGTCGCCGGATTCAATCAGGCGGAGGTATTCGGGATCACCATAGACGAGGTAACCCTGCCGGAGCAGGGGCAGGAGGCGAACGGGGTCAAAGTCGGAGATCTGTTCGTAGGGCCAGGGTTGCTCCGGATCCATGTAGGGCGCGATGAAGTCGAGGGCCGCGGGCAGTGCCGCGACATCCCCGGTTGGGTAATCCCAAAGATCGACACCCACCTTGCCCCCGAGTCGGGCAAGGGTGAACATGCCTTCCAGGTTCATCGCACTGTAGTTGAGCGATTTGGTACGGGCCAGTTCGTGTTCCTGTTTTCCGTCCGCACTGATCTGGGCGGCGATCCGGCTCTTGCCGACGGTCTGCAGGACCCGAATGGCGGTTTCACGATCGCCGCAGAACAGGGCGAAGGCGATCAATTGGGCGTCATACCAGGTTCCGTGATTGTTGACGGTCCGGCTCTCATCAATTCCGTTCGGGCTGGACTGCAGCCAGGAGAGGTAAGCGCGGAACCATTCCTGCAGGCTCCGGTGATCCGCCTCGGTCCAGGCATCCGAGTTCCGGATCAGGAGGGCGGCGTCGATCGCCAGGAGGAACTGACGGGATTCGATGATTCCGATCCCCCGACCGTCGACCAGCCCGGGGATGGCCTGACCGAAATCCAGGTTGGGATTCATGGCTGTCTCGGGATTGAGAAACCAGGTGTGCAGAAGCAGGGCGGCCCGGTCGGCGTATCGGGTGTTGCCGGTGAAATAGTAGGCGAGGGCGAGGCTGTCCACCGAGTCGGTCATCCGGTGGAGGTTGAAGGCATCGGATCGCTCGGTCCGGGTTTCCGGGTTCCGTTCGCCGTCCCGTCGCACATAGGGCAGGCCGTCCTCGGTATCGGGATTGGGCCACCAATACGGTCCGAAACTGAGGTAATCGTGTCTGTCCCCGCTGGGCGGACGGAGGGTCTTCGACATCACGGTGAACGGCCCCGCCGTCAGGGCGGCATCCGCTTCCTCCACCAACTGATCGAGGGCCGGAGCAAGCTCGGTGTTCCCCTCGGTTAGTGCGGCCTTGGCCGCGGCGAGCCACTCGGAATCCATGACAATGACCTCGGGGGACGCGGCCGGATCCCGGCCGGAGACGGTGTGCCCGGCGATGAGGGTGGCGAGGACGAGGGAAAAGGAAAGGACGGTAGCCGGCGGCATGGTATCGGAAAACAGGTGACGTGAAGCAAGAGACTCTTCCGGGTTCGCTCCTGCGAGTCCAGACGGAAAAGCGGATCGAAGGCGCGCCGAGGGAACATCGGATGCAGTCGCCGCGTGGATTCGCAGGAGAGGTTTTGCGCCTCGATCAATCATCGTATCGAGGCGTAAAGCCTCTCCTACACGCAAAACCTGGGCGGTCACGCCCCCACCGGATGCGGCCGGGGTGGGCCGCGACTCAATCGATCGCCCTCAATAGACCGCCGGAACGAAGGTCTGGTCGCTGATCGGCGGGCGGATGTAGACTTCCTTCAGGTCCCGCGGCGGGAGTTTGATCGGCTTGGGGGTCAGGTCCTCGTAGGGGATCTGGCTGAGCAGGTGGTGGATGCAGTTCAGGCGGGCCCGCTTCTTGTTGTCGGCGTCGACGACGTACCAGGGGGCCTGCTTGATGTCGGTATGGGCGAACATATCGTCCTTGGCACGCGAATACGCGACCCAGCGACGGCGTGACTCCAGGTCCATCGGGCTCAGCTTCCACTGCTTGGTCGAATCGTGAATCCGGGCCTGAAAGCGGCGCTCCTGTTCTTCATCGCTGACCGAGAACCAGTACTTGATCAGGATGATGCCCGAGCGGATCAGCATGCGTTCGAACTCCGGGCAGGAATGGAAGAACTCCTCAACCTCTTCCTTCGTGCAGAATTCCATGACCCGTTCTACCCCGGCCCGGTTGTACCAGCTGCGGTCAAAGAGGACCATTTCGCCGGCGGCCGGGAGATGGGACACGTAGCGTTGGAAATAGAACTGCGATTTCTCCCGGGGGGTGGGCGCGGCGAGGGCGACCACCCGACAGACCCGGGGGTTCATGCATTCGGTCATCCGGGTGATGACCCCGCCCTTGCCGGCGGCATCGCGTCCTTCAAAGATGACGACAACCTTCAGGCCCTGATGGCGGATCCATCCCTGGAGCTTGACCAGTTCAATCTGCAGACGGGCCAGCTCCTTCTCGTAGGCTTTTCGGCTCAGTTTCGGGGCGGGGGTGCTCGGGGGAGCTTTGTCTTTTTTCGGGGCGCGCTTCTTTTTGGGCATTGTGGACCTTTCTCGTCGGAACACGGGCGACAACCTCTTACATCGACCATCAGCGCGGATTCCTCAGCGGTAAGGCATTGCGGCATTTGCCTGGAGGACCCGTCGCTCGGGAGGCGGGTCCGGCCTCAAGCGGGTTTTCCAGGGGGAGGCGGGTATCGGATGGACGAATCCCGAAGGTCCGTGTATGGGATTCGGACACAATCATGGAACCCATCAATCGATACCTTGACGCGGCGATTCTCTTGCCGGAGACGACCCGGGCTGAAATGGAAAAAGCGGTCCGGGCCTGCCTTGAGCTCGATGTCTTCAGCGTCTGCGTGCGTCCCTGCGACATTGGACGGGCCCTTGCACTCTGCGAAGGCAGCACTACGGCGGTCTGCGTCGTCCTGGGGTTTCCGCACGGGGCACAGCTTTCGAGTTCCAAGGTGGACGAAGCCCGCCGCTATATCGCCGCGGGCGTCGATGAAATCGACATGGTGGCCAACTACGGCTGGGCCCGGTCGGGGCTCTGGGATGAGGTCCGCGCCGACATCGCCGGAGTGGCCGAGGTCACCCGGGCGGCCGGGGTCCCGTTGAAGGTCATCTTTGAGACGGCCCATCTCGATCCCGAGATGATCGGCCGGCTGGTCGAGGTCTCCATCGAGGCCGGCGCGGATTTCGTCAAGACCTCGACCGGTTTCAACGGCACCGGCGCCACCGAGGAGGCCGTTGAGCTCATGCTCAGGACGGCCGCGGGACGGATCAAGGTCAAACCCTCCGGCGGCATTCGCGACCGGGCCCGGGCGGAGACTTTCGTTCGGATGGGCGTCCACCGTCTCGGAGTCAACTGGTCGTCCTGTGTCGCCATTTGTCGCGATCAGCCCGGATCGCCGACGGCCGGCAGTTATTGAGATCCCGCGCGATGAAGCCGAAGATCACCGTCATCGGAAGCGCCAACATCGATTTCGTGATGCAGGTCGGGCACCTTCCGGCCAAGGGTGAGACCGTGGTCGATGGCCGTTTCTTTCAGGCATTCGGAGGCAAGGGAGCCAATCAGGCGGTGGCGGCTGCCCGCGCGGGAGGTGCGGTGTGTTTCGTGGCCGCCCTGGGCGGCGACCTGCTGGCCCGGACCTATCTCGATAACCTGCGCAAGGACGGGATCGATACCGAGCAGGTCACCCTGGAGCCGGGTATCGCCGGCGGTTCCGCCCTGGTCATGTTTGATCAGCAGGGGGACAACTACCTGACGGTTGCTCCCGGATCCAATTACCGGGTCACACCCGAAAGGGTCCATGCAGCGGAGGACCTGATCGCCTCGAGCGACTGGATCATTCTCCAGCAGGAGATCCCACTGGAATCCAACCGGGCCGTTCTCGAACTCGCGGCGAAACACGGCCGGCCGGTCATGCTGAACTATGCGCCGGCTCACGATCTCCGGTTGAAGCCCGACGCCTCGGTTCATGGACTCATCGTCAACGAACATGAGGCCGCTTCTCTCTCCGGACGGTCTCTTGCCGCGGAAAACCAGGTCGAAGCCGCGAGGATGGCGACCGCTCTGAGGGAGAAGGGCGGGCATCGATTTGTCGTCCTGACCCTTGGGAAAGCGGGATCGGTCTTTGCCGATGCCTTCGACACCCGGGCTGTCCCGGCTTTTCCCGTAAACGCCGTGGATACGACGGCGGCCGGGGATACGTTCTGCGGGTCGCTGGCCGTTTCCCTGGGGGAGGGGCGACCGCTGCCCGAGGCCGTCCGTTTTGCCTCGGCCGCGTCGGCCCTGTCGGTCACCAAGGTCGGCGCCCAGTCATCGATCCCGACCCGGAGCGACATCGACGCGTTTTTGCTTCTTCACTGATCCCCCATCCCAGCCGGTATCAGGTGTCGCAAAATCGCTGGCGTCGGCCCCAGGAGATTCCTGGACAGGTCAGACTCAGTTCGAAGGGTGGTGGATGCGGCCGGGAAGAATGCCCCCCGGAAGAATCGCATCGGAGGGTCGATCTCCAACTCGACCGCGAAGAACATGGGCCCGGATGCCTTGTTTGGCGGCTTTGGCGCCAACGCCCAATTCGAATCGGACGCCCACACGCCCCGGGAAATCGCCGGTCCACACTGCCCGACCGAAGAGGACTGGCAAGGGGTGGTCGTCGGCTTCGTTGCAGCGGAAGGATGGGGCAGAGGGCTGAAAGAACTAGACGATCCGTCATCGAGGTCTCCGAGATTTCAGTTCCCGACATCCTCCGATTCTTCGCGAATCAGGCGATAGGTTCGAGGGTCGATCCGGTTGGTCGGTTTCCTCGGGGTCAGGTCCTCATTCAGTTCGACGCCAGTTTTTCCGTCAAAGATACCTCGGCGGTAACAGTCGGAACAGTCACCGTAGTTCGAGTCTTCCGGGCAGAGTTGCTCAACGATGGCGAGAACACCCTCCTCAGTGGTTCTGGCGGCGACAAGGTCCCCGGTTCCTTGAACCAGTGCCGTGCCGATTGGATGGGAGTATGCTATTGCAGATCGGAACCGGCGCGGAACAATGACAGTTTCATATTTTCCAACAACTGTAGGTACCGATAGGATTTTCAACCGCGTCCATCCGGAATACTCGGTTGAGAATGTCTCAAGATTGTAGATAGGGGAACGACCAGGGTGGAGTTGGTGAGCGAACCCTTGATATTCCCTGAAAGCTCGATCGAGGCCTTTCCCTTTAAGCTCGCGGTAGGCAGACGTATTGCCGATGACGATCACCTCTGTAACGCGGTATTGCCCGATTTCCTCGTCAGACGAGGGATTGGGCCTTGGGGGGCGCGCGGAATTGGGCTCTTCCAGAAGCTCTTCGAAAATGAAAGTCAGGTCCTCCGGGAACATTCCCTCAAGTTCGAAATCTGACCGAAGGGAATCCAAGGGAACAAGCACACAACCTGGAGAAAGGAATAGAGTCGCAATAACTCCGACAACGCGAAGGAGCTGGGATTTTGGCTTTCCGGGCATGTTCCTCCGAGGTGTGGGTCTGATCTTCCGACTAGACCTGCATCTCAACCTGTCGGTCGCTTCCCGGTCATCGTTTCAGGTGTGGCTGTGATGGACTTGACCCGGTAGGGCGGGTTCGATCAGGTCGACTGACCGCTGAGCACCCGGTACTTTTCCTGCATGAGATCCCTGATCTCCCGCGCTGTCCTGTCAATGTCGTCATCGGTGGCATCGTTGAAGGTGGCGGAGCCTCCCTCCAGGTTGGAACCTCCCGTCGTATTGAAAACCATGATGGGGTCGGTGGCCGATCTCGTCAGGTCGAACACCCTGACTTTCGTTTCAAATTTCGATCCACCGGCTCCCAGTCCGATCATCATTCGCGTCCATTTGCCGCCTGGATTCACGCGGAGGAACTCCCCGGTTACGAGCCACCCATCGGTCGGTTGGTCGGATTCTTCGTAAAGAATCCGGGCGGGAACGACCTCGGTCAGTCTGCTCTCGATGTTCTCCGCCAATTCCGCCGCGATGCGCGCGCGCGCGGATTCACCCGCCACCGGTCCCTCCCAATTGCCGTTGGTGGTGTCAAAGCGCTTGACGTAGATGATGGAGGGCGGAGCCAGCCGAGCCGTTCCGACCAGATCCTTCTCGGTGTCGACCGAGACGGAAGCACACCCGGGAAGAAGGAGGAGGCCCAAGATACCGACCGCTATCCGGGTCGGAGAGAAGACGGATTGGTGTGTCATATAGTATTGCTGAAGGAAGGGTTTGCCTGACCTGGAGGTGCGGCTCCAACCGATCGGTCGACAGGGTATCGACCGGCTGAAGTCTTGGGCGGTCCGAAAGCGGATCTCAATATCGTTTTTGTGGAGAGCAATAAATGATCATAGAATACCAACGGATGCTGGTCATCAACCCGCAGTGATCTGGAACCGGGGCGGGAGTTGTGCCGAGGGGTTGCTCGTGCGGGAAGCGAAAGATCGAAATCAGGTGATCCGAAGGAGTTCAGTTGCTCCGGGGCGTAGTTGGTTATGGAATTGGCGATCGGCTGCCGCCTGAATTGGGCTGCCGACAAACCGATAATCTTCGCTTATGGACGATATCCTTCTGACCAATATTGAGACCGTTCCGGGACGCCGGATGGTTGAGCATTACGGGCTGGTTTCCGGCAATACCATCCGGGCCAAGAACATCGGACGCGATATCGGGGCCAGCCTGAAGAATCTGGTCGGAGGCGAATTGAAGGCCTACACGGAGCTCATGCAGGAGTCGCGACAGGAGGCCACGGACCGGATGGTCGCGCAGGCCAGGGCCCTCGGGGCCAATGCCATCGTCAACGTCAGATTCTCGACCTCATCCGTCACCCAGGGTGCGGCCGAGCTCTACGTCTACGGCACGGCGGTCCGGGTCGAGTGAGGGTCCCTGTATGGATACCGGCACTACCCAGGGATCGACCGCCAATCTGCTCATCCTTCTTCTTGTTTACGGACTGCCCTTTGTCCTGCTCTTCTTCGGCGGGGTCATCGGGACGATTCTCGAGCGGCGCCACTTTGCGTCATTGCGCCGAAGGGAGACCCGGACTGCCGGACTGCCGGCAATCCCGACTCCCTGGATCGAGCCGGGTCGACCGGTCATCGATTGCCGACTGATCAGTGCCTCGGTGGTGGTATCGCATGACTACCTGAAGCGCTTCCTCGCAAGTGTTCGCAAGATTTTCGGAGGGCGGCTGCGCAGCTACGAGTCCCTCCTGGATCGGGCAAGGCGGGAAGCCATTCTCCGGCTCAAGGAGCAGGTTCCAAAGGCTTCGGTCATCGTCAACCTACGCCTGGAGACGGCCACGATCGGCCGGACCCAGGGAAAGAATGGCTTGGGTGCGGTTGAGGTGTTGGCCTACGGGACGGCGGTGCGCCACGCGTGAACCGGGGAAATGGGAGTCGGGCAACAAATACCAAAAAGCGGGACCAGCCGGTAGATTGCCGCCTCGGATTCATGGTGGAATTGGCAATTTGTTGCCTGACCCGAATGGCACCAAGTTAGGCCACAATTCCAACCTCCCGTGTTTTTGTAGCCACCTCGCTGTGTCGAGGTGCCCAACCGTAGCCAACACGCCGGCACAGCGGCGTGGCTACAATCCAGAACGCTCCTGAATATCCCTTATCATTGCCATTCGGGTCAGGCACCAAATATCGGAAAACGAGACTGACCGGTAGTGTCACCGCGAATCCGCGGGGAAATCTGAAATTCGTTTCCTGACCCTTAATATCCAAAGAGATCGATGGAATCGACCGGTTGGTGGGCTTCCGCCATCAGGGTCAGGAGGCCGGCCGTGACGTCCGGGAAGGTTGCCGAGAGGTCGGTGGTTTCTCCGGGGTCCTTGGCCAGATCGAACAACTCAACGAGAACCGGTTGATCGTCCCGCACATGCGTGCGGACCGCTTTCCAGTCGCCCTGTCGGACGGCCTGTTTGCCACCCTGTTCATAGAACTCCCAATAGAGATAGGCGTGCCCGGGTTGGGGCGGGTTTCCGAGCAGGGTCGGAAGAAACGAGATGCCGTCAATGTCGCCGGGGACTTCCGCACCAGCAGCGGCGGCAAAAGTGGGAAAGATGTCCCACATCGCGCTGACATGGCCACTGGTCGCACCGGGCTCGACCTGGCCCGGCCACTTCACGATGAGAGGCACGCGAAGACCTCCTTCGTAGAGATCCCTCTTCGTTCCCCGAAGGGGGCCGTTTCGATCGAAGAAGGTGTTGCTGTCTTGCGTTCCGACGTGAGGACCGTTGTCGCTGCTGAACGCAACAAGCGTGTTCTGATCGAGGCCGAGAGCCTGCAGCCGGACCTCAATGGCTCCGACCAGGTCGTCGACGTGCTGCATCATCCGCGCGAATTCCTTGTGGGGGGTGGGCCAGTCACGATCGGCGTAACTGCCGCAATCGGGAACTTCGTTGCCGTCCCCGTGGACCCGGCGGGCTTCTCCATTGTCGTGAGGAAGGTTCAAGGCAACGTAGAGAAAGAACGGTCCGGCCCGGTTCCGGTCGATGAAGGCGAGCGCCTCCTCCTGAATCCGGTCCGGAGCATAGACCACGCGGTCAATGGCTACTCCGGTACCCTCCGGCATCCCGTCGAACGGATAGGCGGGGTCGAGCCGATTACCCTCGAGAAGGATCTTCTCGCCGTTTCGATAGAGAAACTCCGGGAAGCAATTGTGGGCGTGCCACATATTGACATAGCCGTAGGCGAAATCGAATCCGTTGCGCAGGGGATCATCGGGTGGAGGCGGATGCCCTACTCCCCATTTGCCGACAATTCCGGTCCGGTAGCCGGCTGCCTTGAGCGACTCGGCCAGGGTGATGGATTCCGCACGCAGGAGTTGATCGGCGTTGTTGCTGCGGACGGCGGTGTGCCCGGTATGTTTGCCTTCAAGCAGGGCGGAGCGGGAGGGGGCACAGACCGTGTTGCCGGCATAGTGCTGGGTGAACCGCATGCCTTCGGCCGCCAACCGGTCGATATGGGGCGTCCCGACCTTGAGCTGACCGTAGCAGCCGAGATCGCCGTAGCCGAGATCATCCGCCAGGATATAGACTATATTGGGCGGCGTTGCCGCCAACCCAACCGTCGCGCTGAACAGGACAGCGGGAAGAAGGGCAAATCGGGAGCGGGTTTTCATGGGCTTTCAGCCGTCCGGGTCAGGGAACGTCGGATTTCGAGGCCTCCGCACTTTATGGTTACAGGATAGTCGCCGGGAGCGAGTCTGCTGAAATCGAGTTCGTGATCGCCAGGCTGCAGACGTCCGCTCATGACCGATCGCCCGGTCGCATCGCGGATCTCGAAGGTGGCCTCCAACGGAACATGGATGTAGTATCGGCCGTTCAGATACTGGTAAACATAGGTGAAGCGGGAGGCGAGGAAACCGGGCGGAAAGGGATCGTTCGCGGCGGCGGCGGCATCGGAGCGCCTGCGCAGATCATCGAGGATTTGATGCCCGTTTTCCAGAAACAGGTCGCGGCCCCGCTCCTCGGTTGCCTGGTCAAGCGATCCGTCGTCGGGGTAGTCGGACAAGGTGGGTCCGAACTGTCCGGTCATCAGCCAGAAAGTGGCCCCGTCGGACTGG
Organism: Opitutaceae bacterium; assembly: GCA_041395105.1. NCBI lineage: Bacteria > Pseudomonadati > Verrucomicrobiota > Opitutia > Opitutales > Opitutaceae > Opitutaceae bacterium. The sequence continues at coordinate 185,536 of JAWLBB010000006.1, forward strand.
TCGGGCTTGCCGTGGTAGAATTTCGCGTGAATGAAGATCTGTCCGAGCCGGCTCCCTTGGAAGGCGCCAAACCCGGGATAGCCGGCCGCTCCGTTGACCACGCCGGTCTGGCCGACCGAGCCAAGCTCGACGAAACGGAAACCCGCACCCTGCCCGGCCATGGTGTGGAGAAAGTCACAGGCCCGGGCATCGTCCCGGCAATTGGCCACGTGAAACGGAGTCTCCGGGGTTCCCTGGGCAATCCACGATTTCGTCCAATGGGAAATGATGAACAGGTTGGCGAGGACATCCGGCTGGCCCGTGTCGAGGCAGTGCTTCACCGCGATGGCGGATTCGGTCAGAGGACCCCAGGAAAGGACGTGGACCGGTTTCCGCGCGGCCAGATCAACGAGTGCCGCGACGGTCTCAAGTTCCGACAGGTCCGAATAGTCACGGTCCGGGTCGAACCGGATCGGCTCCGCATGGCGCGTCAGGCTGGAGCGGATAAACGGGATTTCGGGCTGGAAGCCACCGAAAGCTGCGTTGAGGAAGGGCACGTCGTGGGCATAGGCAGCCGCGAAGGCGGACTGGACGAAGTCGGTGGCGTTCGGGAGGTTCTGCCGGTTGGTCGAGGAGTAGACGACGGCGGCGATGTCGAAGCGATTGGCTTCGAGAAGAAGGGCGGCCAGCGAGCAGATGTCGTCCGGGTCGTTGTTGGGGTGTCCACCGCTTCGTGTGGTTCGCGGATCGGAAAGATCGGTCGTCACCCAGATGGTCGGTTTGGTCGGAGTCGCCGGCACCGGAGAGGTAAGGGAAACCACGGCAAGCGTGACGAGGGCCGTGTGAATGAGGGAGAATCGAGTCGGCATGGGGCAGGGGGGCTATTAGGGCAACTGGATGCCTTGGGCGGAGAGGTAGGAGGCAATGTCCATGACAAGGATTCCGTAGCCGTAGCCCGTGTTGTCACGGTGCGGGAGATCTGGAAGGCCATGTAGCGGCCGTCATCGCTGATCACGCCCTGGCTGGCCTTGAAATCGGGATCGTCGTTGAAGTTGGTGAGTCGGGTCATCCGCTCCGAACCGTCGAGTTCGAGCACCCAGAGATCAATCGGCTGGTAGTTCTTCATGCCGGGTGCCTCCGGGCGTTGCCGGTTGCTCTCGACCAGCGTGCGTTTTCCGTCGGGGAAGATGCCCTCGGGTTCGTCGTAGACTTCGGGGCGATTCGAATAATGGACGATCTTCCCCGTATCAAGGTCGATTCCCATGACCATGGCGATCACGTTGTTCTCCGGGGTGTACATGTTGAAGATCAACTCATGCTCCGCTCCGGGCCGGAAATTCTGGGCTTCGATCTTCCAGCCGGGATTGGGCAGGTCCGCGTGCGTGAGGACGACCCGGTCGTTGGCCAGCCTGGGGATTCCCTCGGGGTCGTAGACAATGTCGGCAACGTGAAACTCATCGCCGACCGCCCAGTTGATCCTCATCCGGGTGCGCGACACAGCCGGTCCCTCGCGGCAGTGTGCTCCAAGGGGAACCGGAGGTTTTCCGGACCCGGGGCGCAGGACCCAGAGTTCGGCGTTCTTTTCGTTGCGACTGGCGCCCGGATTGGTGGCGTCGTAAGTGCGTGCTCCGGAGAGAAGGATGTCCCCATTGGCCAGATACAGCGCCCGGGTGTAGCCTTCATGGGGGTAATCATGGGTGAGGGGAGTCAATTCGCGGGTCGCGATGTCCACCTCGTAGACGTCGCCTGAGGTCTTCTCGAGGAACACGATCCGGCGACCATCGTGGGCCCAGTCCGGACGTTGGCCGAACGTTGTGACCGGTGTGATGAAGGTCGGCAGGGGACGGGGAAGGTTCAGATCCTGGATGCTCCTGGCGCCGGCCACGGTGACCAGGGTGAGCGAGAGGAATGCGACGAGGTTGCAGCGTTGGGTTGTCACTGGGGGTCAGGCGTTGGATAGATGATTCACTGTCGGTTTGGTTCGCAGCGGTTTTCAGGGTTCGAAACGGATGTTCGCGACGTTGGTGTCGCCGATGAGGAGTTCGCCCGCGGTAAGCGGGGTTCCATTGATCGTGACGTTCCGGAAGAGGATGTTGCGGACGCCGCCGGGAAGCGGGCCAACCCCCTCCGGGGCGCCGCAGTTGGCCATGATTTCGCTCTTGTTGATGACCGGGCCGGTTATGCTGATGTTTTCAAAGGTGATCCCGTCGATGCTGCCCGGATACCCTCGGTCGGGATCTTCGGCGTAGGTATTCAGGCGTAGGAAGCGCCAGACAGGGCCCTCGATCCGGATATCCTTGAACCGGATGTCGCGGATGTCCCCGGGGCCGGCCTTGCGGGAGCCGATGATGGCCCGGTTGTTGGCCTCCCTCACCTGGTCGCAGTGGATGATGTCGATATCATGAATGTAGCCGCCTCCCTGGTCGTAGGGATCGCCGCCCCAGGAAAACTGGAAGACCGCCCCGTTGTTGCCCTGCCAGAAAACACAATGGTGGATGTGCACGTCGTCGGGGCGCACGTAGATGGCATCGTCGTTGCAGTGGAAGAAACAGTCGAACACGGTGGTATTGGCCTGCCCGATGGTGGAAACACCGTCGGAATTGTAGTGCCACCCGCCCACCATCTTGACATTGCGGATCGTGATCGGGTTGCCGGTGAGTCGCAGGTAGAAATGTCCGGGGTCCAGCAGGGTGATGCCTTCGACCAGCAGATCGTCGCAGCCCAATCCCGCCCGGGGGGCATAGGCGTTCCAGCGGGTCTTGTTCTGTTCGGACAGCATATTGATGGAATGGTACTGCATGCGTTCCCACATGGTTCCGGGTGTTTGCTTGAGCCGCTGGATGAAGCCTCGTTCAATCCTCTCCCCGGAGAGGATGCCGCGACCCCGGAAGGAAACACCGGAAACCATGTATCCGTGGAAGGTGCCGTGCAGGTAGGCTCCTCCGGCCAGATAAAGGGTCTGGCCGGCCGATACGGGGAAACCGATGCCGATATCGTGCACGCCCGGCTCGAAACGGATGATCCGGGCGGCCGAAACCGCTTCCAGGTCGGCGCGGGGATCCGCTCCGGCTTTCAGGGAGAGCACGCCCGGGGCTCCGGCTACCGGAACATCCATCTCCGGAGCGTCGGCGAAGACGAAGAGTGGGTTCAGGAAATCCCCGTTGATGACGACCGCCAGTTTGGCGGGCTCGGACAGTGAGAAGGCGAGGGTGTCGCCGTCCGCTTTCGCCTCGATTTCCCGTGACGAAGGCAGGATCTGCGCCGATTGGACGGAACCCTTCAGACTGCGGACTCGGACGGTGACCGTTCCGTCGAATGAAATCGTGGTGAAGGAGACCGATCGGCGTCGGGTGGGCCTGATCGAGTGCAGATCCACTTTGGGCCCTCCGGGCAGGCCGAGTCCGATGCCTTCGTACTCGGACGAAGCCGGCATCGGAGCACCCAGGTAGTGGCTTTTCAGGGCAGGGTTTGCCTCGATGCCCGCCATGACCTCGGCTTCGATGTGTTCATCAGCCGGATCGTCGGACGTGTTCTTGTAGGTGAAACTGGGGTGGGCGGTTTCTCCCGAGATCACCTCGACGATATAGTCGTCGGATGCATCGATGCCTTGGGGGCCGGGATAGACTTCAATATGGGCGATGGCTTGCAGACTCATGACCGCAACGGCGCCGAAGGTGCAGATGGCGGGGCGAAAATCGCGGCGGAAGGGCCGGGCGTTCCGGAGACACGGCAAGCCGCCACGCCCGGAGAAATCATCGGTGCTTTTCATGTCCGGTTGCATTACCGACGGGTTCGAGACGAAAGAATGCGGAACCATGCGGCGGGAGTTCGCGTGCCAGTTCCCGCTCGACGACTTTCTCATCCTGATGGGTCCAGAGATTCCGGACGGACCATGCTCCGGGCATTTCCTCCCATTTGAGGTTGAATTTCACCTCGGACGGCTCATCCCGAAGATTGAAGAGAGCGACATTGCGGGCACCATCTTCGTCGGCATCGGAGATCCAGATACGAAGGGTGTCGTCACGATGGGAATGTCCGAGGATCTGCCGGGGATTGCGGCCCGACCGGTTGACCGCGAGCACTTCATCGTTGGTCAGAAGTGCGAAAGTCGACTCCGGAGAAGTCAGAGGGTCGCCGCCCCACATCAGCGGGCTCCGGGCGATGGCCCAAAGTGTCATCAGGGTCTGGCGCTCGTCCGGTGTGAAATTGTCTTCGCGTTCATTGCGGCCTTTGGTGCGATTCAGGTTCTCCGCTCCGGAGAATTCCCAGCCGGTCAGCATGAGGCGACCGATCGGAATCATGTCGGCATCCGGCCAGGTTCCGTCGCCCGCGAACGGTGTCCACATGTAGAGGAGGTCGAAATTCCGGCGAAGATCGGTCCAGCGATCCCAGAAATCGGATGAGACCCTCCAGAGGTTGGCATGGCCAACGAGGTGGGCGGCCTGACTGACCGGGGTCTCGCCGTAGGAAAGGCTCAGCACCATGGGCCGTCCGGTCCGGTCAATGGCGCGGCGCATCAACTCGATTTCCCGTGCGTGGTAGGGCGGGCGAAGCATGTCATCGACTTTGACGTAGTCGACGCCCCAGTCGGCGTAGAGCTGAAAGAGGTCGTCGTACCAGGCCGCGGCGCCCGGATGGTCGACGTTGACCCCGGTGAACATCCCACTGAGGAAGGAGCTTGTGTCGCCGATCTCGGCGACTTCACCGAGCCGGTAGCCGGTGCCGCGAAGCGGCCGGTTCGCTTCAACCGCTTCGGTGGGGATGCCCCGCATCAGGTGGATCCCGAATTTCATGCCCTTGGCGTGGACATAGTCGGCGAGCGGACGCAGGCCCTTGCCTCCTTCGGCGGATGGAAAACGGTTGAGTGCCGGCATGGGCCGACCGTACTCGTCAAGAGTCAGCATCGGGATGACCCTTCCGGTCCCGGGATCCCTGAAGGCCTGTGCCCGCCAGGTATGCCAGTCCTTTTCCGCGTCCCAACCCTGCGGTCCCGGATGGTACCAGAGGAAATCGATGACGGCGTATTCGTATCCGTGGGGCAGCAGGCGATCGGCCAGCACGTCAACCACCGCCTTGAACTGAGTCTCGGTGATGGCGGCGTGGTAGCTGTCGTAGCTGTTCCACCCCATGGGCGGTGTCTGCGACCAGGACGCAAACGGCTGCCTCACGAAGGGAGCAGCCGGGTCAGCCTCCAGTAGAGAAAACCAGCACGCCGCCGCCGTCAGGGCGAGCAGATGGATTCGATTGAGGGTTCGCATCGGCATGGGAAGTCGGCAGCTCATTCATCAAGCCGGGTGGGCGCACCGGCGGAGAAATGAAAATCGGAGAATAGGGCCTGGGTGTCGTTTTCGTCCTGAATGATGACCAGGCAGATGTCGTGACGCCCCCTGGCCGCCCTCAGGAACGTCTCCGCCAAGCCGTCGCTGGCCCGGCCGAACCGGACGGTTCCTGCGAGAGGGCCGCCGGGACCGCCGAGACGGACTTCGATGCGGGCCTTTGCGCCGGAGCCCGAACGGACGGCGCCAAAGAAATAGTAGCCACTTCCCAGATCCACGTCGGCGAACCGCACGACGGCCGGGTTGCCCGCCAGTCTGAGACCGCCTCCTTCTCTCCGGGCGTCGGTTACATCCGCTGCTTCCCCGATCGGAAGATCAATTCGGAAGGGTTGGTCGATTTCCACCGGCTCGACGCCTTCGATCGTCTGCTGCACCGGGATGATCCGCCCGTCCGCTGTGTAATCAATCCGGTCGATGCAGACGGAGCGCTGGGTCCAGGTCCCCTCGGCCGCAAAGGCGTCCTGGCGCCAGGATGAAAGGGCCGAGGTATGGTAGAACAGGTATTCGCGCCCGTGGAATTCCACGATGCCACCGTGATTCGACTGGGTCAGGCGCCAGGGAACGAAATCGCCGCCCGGGTGACGGGGGCCGTTCGCGACGTGTACGCCCAGCTCGTAGTTGAGAGTGCCTCCATAGGTAAAGGGGCCCATCGGACTGTCGCCGACCGACCAGGCGAGTTCCGATCTGGCCCGATTCGGATCGTCCGCGTTCTCCGCGGTGATTCTGACCTTCCAGTCGTATTTGGTATGGTAGGACAGGTAGTAGCGCCCGTCCCGTTTGTTCATCCAGACCGCCTCCATGAACCGGTCGGTGCCCACGTCGAGCTGCACCGGCTCGTCCGCCAGTTCGGTCATATTGTCGGCCAGTCTGGCCGCCATATGGCTGCCCCAGTAAAGGTAGGCCTCGCCATCGTCGTCAATGAAAACGGCGGGGTCGATTCCCCGTGTTCCTTCGATCCGCGGATTGACCACGGTGAATCGCCCTCCGGGATGGTCGGAGACCGCGACGCCGAGGTAGGCGGTGACGACCCGGCCGCCGTCCGGTTTCTGTTGATCGGAATGCAGGATCCGGACGGGGTAGTAGAGATAGTATTTCCCGTCGCGGTAAATCATGTCGGGGGCCCAGAGGGCATACTTGTCGGCCGGCGGGCTTCCCGGGACGCGGACATCGTCAATGTGGAGCACCCGGCCATGGTCGGTCCAGTCCACCATGTCAGCGGACGAGAACGCGTGGTACTCGTGCATGGTTTCATAGCCCCCGCCATCTTCGCTGTCGACCGAGGTGACCATCCAGACCCGGCCGTCGGGCATGACATGCGGGGCGGCGTCCGCCGTATACATGTGCCGGATAACCGGGTTGCCGAGAGGATAGGGAGCCGTGTTCACCGTCTTCTTGTTGGATCCGACGGATTGGGCGGCGGCCGGCAGGACAACAGACACGGCAAGGATAGAGAGGAGGGTTGCCAGGCGGGCGGATCGGATTGCGAGCATGGAGATTTGGAGAACAGGTCGCGGGGGGCTCAGGTCGACCCGTCTGTCGGGCCGGCGGACGAGGACGTTTTGAGCCGTGATCCTAGGCTGTCCCCGGACCGCGTCCAAGCAGGGCGTGATTGACAGTCAAGCCGTGGCACGGACAGTGCCGGCTCAACGTCCTTTCCGCGGTCAACCTGTGCGGTTCTCAGCGGTCCAGGTAGTAGACCTCGAGAAGGACCTCTCCACCCCCGCTTCCGTCAGCGGGCGTCACATGAACCGTGTAGTTGCCGGGAGCCGCCTGAAAGACGAGGGCGGCGTCGGCCGAGCCGGTCTCCAGTGCAAAGGCACCGGCTGAGACGGCGGCATCGGCGGCCAGAAGTGAATCGGCGGACTGGGTCCAGTCGTCGTTTGCTGCCACTATGCCGTCGGCGCTGTGGATGGTCAGGCGCGGATTTACGGCCGGATTGGCGACACCGAACCGGGCCAGACCGGGACCCACGGCCCGAATCAGGACCATGCGATCCCGATCGCCGCGCACCACGAAACCTCCGACCATGGTTTCGCCAGGTGCAAGAATGCCCCGGTTGGAACTGTTGACGAGGGCGGATTGCACGGACCCGGAGCCCGAGGCGTCGTAGACTTCGACCAGGGGCTGACCGGATCCCGAATCGAGCCCGGTGGCGACCGCGGTATAACTCCCGGGCTCGAGGGTCAGAAGAAGGGCGGCATCATCCCGGTAACGATCGAGGGGAAAGGCGCCGACCCGTGCGGCTGTTTCCTCGATCGCGTCAGCGTTGGGCTGATCGGTCCAGGCGCCGCATTCCGCCACCAGTTTCTCACTGGAATAAACCTTCAGGTGCGGGAGTCCGGTCATACCCTGGACACCAAACGATTCGAGGCCGGGACCGACGGCCCGGATGAGTACTTCGCGCGGCCCGGTTCCTTCCACGACAAAGCCGGCGATGATCGGGGGTGCTTCCGCAGGCTGGGCGGAGCGAACCGACAGGTTGGCCAGCGGCGCGGAACGGTGGGCGTCCACTTCGATGATCGTGCCGTTGTCGCCCACGAACCAGAACGAATCACCCACTCGGGCTCCGCCGAGCAGCGGGGTCCGCGTGATGGGCAGACGTTCCCATTCGTAGCCGTTCTTCGAGGCGAAGATGCCGCCACCCGGACCGGTCGACGAGGCCAGGAAAAGTCCCTCCGCTCCCAGGATGGTGGTGATCGAGCCGCCTTGAGTGAGGGGAATCGCCGTCCAGGTGATCAGATCGGACGAGACATGGACGGTGCCGTAGGCGTCGCCCGCGAGGAAGACATCGTCGTCGCCCCCGATGCTCAGAATGAGCATGCCATTGACGAGAGAACGAACCCACTCGTTGCCGTCCTCCGAAGTGAAGACGGCGCCTGAACCGGTCAGCCCCACGGTTGCCTGAACGAACCACCGCCCGCCAATCCGAATCGGGGGATTGGTGGCATGGAATGGTGCGGGGAGTTTCACCTGTTTGAGCGCGGACGGGATGAGATCCGTTTTTGTCCAGGTGATGCCATCGACAGTTTCGTAGAAGGCATCGGTGCAGAGACCGTCTGCGCAGTAGCCGGTTCCGAGAAGATAGACCCGATCGCCGATCGTATACGGCCGGAAATAGTCGCCGGGTACACCGACCGTTGTCGTAGACCAGCGGATACCATCATTTGAGGTCGTGATGGCGCCGTTTGAGCCGCCCGCGATCCAGCGGCCGTTGATCCGCGCCATGCCGTAGAGGCTGGGGCCGGCCCCGCTGTCCCGGCGGATCCATTCGACTCCGTCGGTCGAGGTGACGATCAATCCGGATGATCCGACCCCGACCCAGGTGCCCGACGGAGAAATATCGACGTCAAAGCATCCGACCGGCCCGGTTCCAGTGTCGCGTTGAACCCAGTTGTGGCCGTCGCTGGAATGGGCGACGGGTCCTTCGGCATCGGGAATGAACCAACCGGCCGCCGTGTGGTCGAGATGGGTCAGCCATTGCCCGAGGACGAGCGGCTTCGCGGTCCAGTTGAGGCCGTCCGTTGAAGTGAGGATCCGACCATCGGTTCGGGCCTGGTAGAGGCCGTCACCGAAGGCGACGGAGACGCCGGACGCGCCGAAGGAAGTGAGTGGAACCTCAATCCAGGCGTCGTCGATACCCATGCGCCGCACGAGAACCATGCCTGTATTGAGTCCGACGACGAGACGATCCGGGCCGAGGGCGATTGTATTCAGGTTGTGCCAGGTCTCGAAGGAAAAGCGGGCCCAGCTGAGGCCATCGGCTGAGTACCAGGCTGCATTCGGGGTGAGTGCCGCCCAGCGATCACCGTCACGATCGAGATCGTAGATCAGGTCGGTTCCCACTCCGAGGAAATCCGGGGTCACGTCCTTCCAGAACAGTCCGTCAGGAGAGGTCAGAATGGAGTAATGGCCGGCCACCGTGTATTCGTCGCCCGTGAAAAAACTGCGCGAAAACGTGTCAAAGACCGGTGTTTCGACCGGCTCCCAGAAGGCCCCGTGTGCCGAACGGAGAATCAACCCGTTTTCACCGGCGGCCACGAAGGCCTCCGGTCCCGCCGTCACCGTCAAAAGATGCTGACCGGTCGGCAGCGGGTTGCGGTTCCACCAGCGGATTGAATCGAGGGAGTCATCGGCGCGCAGGTTGCCTCCATTCAGGAATAACCCGCAGAGGACACTCAGTTGAACACCCCGGGCGATCCGGTGCAGAGAGGTTGGCCGATCCGTGTTTTCCCTCGTTTCCATCCCTTTTTGATGGAACTCAAGAGTGCAATTCGCAACGGCAATCCGGTCGCAGACCCCACGTTCAGGGTTACCCTGATGCGGAGGGTTCCGAGGCCCACTAGAGCGGTGTCACCATGAACTCTGACCCGAATCGCAATGATAAGCAGATACTTTGGCTCAGAACGTGCCTTCCGTGTTCGTGCAATGGTCGGGTGCAGTCGCCCCGGTCTCCTGGGGCGTGTCAACGTGGATACGCGGCAAGAGACTGCCGCGGCTGGATCGCGTGATCCGTCCTGAATACCCTTGACTTGGGGCCATTCAACTTTGGCCCGGGAGCCCGGGAATCAGGATTCGAAATGCAGCGGCCCGGCGCTTCGGGAGTGCTCCCACTGATCGCTCATCCCTGAATCATCGATTCTGCGTTTCGGCAAATCCGTTCGGGTGCTGGCTGTGCCAGCGCCAGGCGGTCTCAACAATGGATTCGATCGTATCGAATTTCACTTTCCACCCCAATTCGGTCCTGGCCTTGGTCGAGTCGGCGTAGAGTGACGGGGGATCGCCCTCGCGGCGGGGACCCTCCTTGATCGGCACCCTGAGTCCACTGACCTTCTCGACGGCGTTGATGATCTCACGCACTGAGTTCGGGCGGCCCGTCCCCAGATTGTAAAAGAGACCGGTCCCGGGCGTCTCAAGCCGGTCGAAGACGGCGATATGGGCCCGGCTGAGGTCATCCACATGCACGTAGTCGCGCAGGCAGGTGCCGTCCGGGGTGGGGTAATCCTGGCCGAAGATGGTCAGGTCGGGTCGTCGCCCGAGTGCGGCATCGATGGCCAATGGGATGAGATGGGTCTCGGGATCGTGATCCTCGCCGATGGAACCGTCTTCGGCCGCACCGGCCGCATTGAAGTAGCGGAAGGCGGCGAAGCTCAGCCCCTCGGCCCGGGCGATGTTTTTCAGGGCGTTCTCGACGTCGAGCTTGGTCTGTCCGTAGGGGTTGATCGGGTGCTGGGGGAGGCCTTCGGTGATCGGAAGCGATTCCGGAATGCCGAAGGTGGCGCAGGTCGATGAGAAAACGAAACGCCTCACGTTGTTCGCGAGCATGGCCCGGAGCAGGTGGAGGGTGGCGACGGAATTGTTGAAATAGTACTTGAGGGGATCGGTCACGGACTCACCGACGTAGGCATAGGCGGCAAAATGCATGACAAGATCGATTTCCTCGGACTGAAGAATTGCGCCGACCGCGCCCTCATCCCCGAGATCGCTCGGAAAAAGTGATACCTCCGGAGGCAGCGCGCCCCGATGCCCGAAAACAAGGTTGTCGAGCACCACCGGCCGGTGCCCGGCGGCAATGAGCTGGCGGACGCAATGGCTGCCGATGTATCCGGCCCCTCCAACGACAAGAACGTTCATAACTGGATCATAGATCGCTGCTTCGGCGCTTGGCTAGCCCGAACTCGCTGCGAATCACCGGGCTGTCCGGGGCGCGGATCTGAGGGGAAACGGCGCTATTGAGTTGACCCGGGGGAAGGTCGGGCAAAAAGGTTGCGGCTTTGCATACCTGCTGTAGCTGGAATTGAGAATTCTCACCGAGTCATGGAATTGAGCAGAATCGTTATCACTGGTCTGGGGCTGACCTCGCCCAATGGCGACACGCTGCCCGAATTCCGACGCAATCTGCTCACTGGAAAATCCGGGGTGGAGTGGATGGAGACCCGCCACATGGGTCGGGTTCCGGCCGGGGTCTGCCATTTTGATCCGCTGAAATACCAGAGGAAGAAGGAAGTCCGGGTCGGGACCAGGGCGGGCAGCATCGCGATTTATTGCGCCCGTGAGGCCATCGCGAGCAGCGGATTGGATGTGGATACCCTGGATCGGTCCCGGATCGGCATCTACGTCGGCACGACCGAGCACGGAAACGTCGAGACGGAAAACGAGATCCACAATATCTCCCAGTTTGATTATGATACCCGGTACTGGTCGCATCACCACAATCCCCGGACGGTGGCCAACAATCCGGCGGGCGAGATCTCCCTGAATTTCCAGATCACGGGCCCGGCCTACACGATCGGGGCGGCCTGCGCGGCGGGCAATTGCGGGATTGTCCAGGCGGCTCAGATGCTCCAATTGCACGAAGTCGACGTCGCTTTGGGCGGTGGGGTCTCCGAGAGCATTCATACTTTCGGGATTTTTGCCGGTTTCAAGAGCCAGGGAGCACTGGCCATGGATGAGGATCCCACCCGGGCCAGCCGGCCATTCGACCTGAATCGCAACGGGATCGTGGTGAGCGAGGGCGGCTGCCTCTATGTCCTGGAACGATTGGAAGACGCGCGACGCCGGGGAGCGCCCATCATCGCGGAACTGGTCGGCTATCACGTGAATTCCGACGCCAGCGATTACGTCCTGCCCAACGCCGAGCGCCAGGCGCAGTGCATGCAGGCTGCCCTGAAGCGGAGTCGGATGGAACCGGGTGAAATCGGCATCATCAGCACCCACGCCACCGCGACTCCGCAGGGGGACATCCGCGAATGCGAGGCCATCCGGACTGTTTTCCAGGATTGCCCGGACACCTGGATCAACAATACGAAGAGTTTCATCGGACACACCATGGGCGCGGCCGGCGCCCTCGAACTGGCCGGTAACCTGGCGTCGTTTGCCGACGGCCTGGTGCACCCGACGATCAACCTTGAAAACCTCGATCCTGAATGTGCCCTGCCCAATCTGGTGGTGGGCGAACCCAAAGAGCCAAAACGGGTTGACGCTATTCTGAATAACTCCTTTGGTATGCTCGGAATAAACTCCGCTGTGATTGTCAGACGATTCAACGACTAAGAGCTTCAAGCCAGACCAGACCGACGACTGTATGACCAAAGACGAATGCAAAAAGATTGTTCTCGAGATCATCGCGGACATTGCTCCCGATGAGGAATTGAGCGACATCAAGCCTGATGTGCGTCTCCGGGACCAGCTTGAGCTCGATTCAATGGATTTCCTCGATATCGTGATGGAACTGCGGAAGCGCTACCAGATTGAGGTGCCTGAAGCCGACTATATCCAATTGGCCTCCCTCGACAGCTGCGCCGAATACCTCACCCCAAAGTTCGACGCCCTGGTCTGAGAGGCTCATTCAGCGAACACCCGCCGCTGTGTCGGCAGCAACTCCATGGTCTGTAGGAGAGGCTTTATGCCTCGATTGGATCGCCGGGCCGGGAGTTGCGATTCAAATCGAGGCATAAAGCCTCTCCTACAGGTTGATGGCATGCCCCCCTGCAGGCGGGATCCGGGCCTGAATTCGGACTGATGTGCCTTGTGCTAACGGCTATCCCTTTCATCCTCACCTGACCGATGGAGAAATATGACGTCGTAATCATCGGATGCGGGATGTCCGGACTGGCGGCGGGCATCCGTCTTGCCCATTTCGGGCGGAACGTGTGCATTTTCGAGCGCCATAATGCGCCAGGGGGACTGAACAGTTTCTACAGTATCGACGGGCGTCGCTTTGACGTCGGCCTCCATGCCATGACCAATTTCGTCCGGCCCGGGGTCAGGGGGACGGCTCTCGGCAAGCTGCTCCGACAGCTGCGGATCGGTCGTGAGGAACTGGATCTGGCCGAGCAGCGGCGGTCACGGGTTTCCTTCTCGGGCGTGGAGCTCTGCTTTGACAACGATCCTTCCCTTCTGGAATCGGAAGTGGCCGATCGATTTCCCGCGGAGATCGACGGCTACCGACGCTTGGTCGAGGCTATCCGGTCTCATGACGACACCGATCTCGGAGCGAAGGAAGCGTCCGCGAGGGAGACCATCAGTGGCTTTCTGGGGGACCCACTCCTGATCGATATGCTGCTCTGCCCGCTGATGTTCTACGGCAGTGCTTCGGAGCACGACATGGACTGGACCCAGTTTGTGACCATGGCCAAGTCAATCTACCTGGAAGGATTCTGCCGGCCTTTTGAGGGGGTGCGCCTGGTGATTCGAATCCTCCTGGATCGCTATCGGCGGGCCGGCGGACATCGTCGCATGAAGTGCGGCGTGCGGCGGCTGGTGACCTCGGGGGGGCGGGTTCAGCGTCTCATTCTCGACAGCGGCGAAGAGATCGAGGCCAGACAGGTGATTTCATCGATCGGATTGCCCGAGACGCGGGCCCTGCTTGGGGAAGCCCCGACCATGACGCTGAAAGGCGTTCCGGGTCGACTCAGTTTCGTCGAAACGATGAGCATTTACCGGGAACCGACGGAAAACCTCGGTTGGGGTGAGGACACGGTCGTGTTTTTCAATCAGGGCGAGCGCTTCCACTATGCCGCCCCGGAGGATCTGGTGGATCCGCGCAGCGGTGTCATCTGCTTCCCGAACAATTTCCGCTACGGCGATCGGGTTCCGGAGGAGGGGATCTTCCGGGTCACCTCGCTCGCCAATCCCCAGGGATGGATGGCGCTTCCGGAAGACGCCTACCGGGCCGCCAAGACGGAGTGGTTTGACCGGGTCCAGCGCAGTGCGCGGGGCTTTCTGCTCGCCCCGGACCGGGATCTCTCCGGGGTGACCATCGCGACGGACATGTTCACACCGCGAACCATCCGCCGCTTCACCGGCCATATCAACGGCGCGGTCTACGGATCACCGGACAAGCTGCGGGACGGGCGCACCCCCTGGTCGAACCTCTTTCTTTGCGGAACCGATCAGGGATTCCTGGGCATCGTCGGCGCCCTGCTCAGCGGAATATCAATGGCCAACCTGCATGTGCTCAGTAGTGGAGCAGGTGCTGAGTGATGCGTTGGAAGTCCGCAGGCAAAAGCGACTCCCGGGAAACAGCCCTGCGTTTTTCTCAAATGAAGCGAATTGCGTCCCGGGGTTCGGGCCTGCATGGGTCGGGCCTACGGAATCCTCACCGCGAAATAGCCGGTGCGGCCGCGGTCGTAGATGTAGAGCTTGTTGGCGCCGCGCCTGAGAGCCTGCTTGGCCTCCGTCAGATTGGTGACCACCCGATCGTTGATTTCAATCAGGACCATTCCTTCGCGGAGGTACTGGCCGAGCCCTGAATCTTCGGACACCGAAGTGACCGCAATTCCGTCAAGTTGGGCCGGAATCTTGTAGGCGTCGCGGATCTCCCGGGTCAGCGGGGCCACTTCCACCCCGTCAAGCAGGATGCCGCCGCCCTGGAGGGTGGCCGCGGATTCAAGATCGGCCACCACGGCGGAAAGGGTGACGGGTTCTCCGTCGCGCAGGATTTCGAATTCGATGGATGTTCCCGGCAGGGTCTGCCCGAGCAGAAGACGGAACTCGTTGGCATTGGGCATGGTGCGTCCACCCGCCTTGATGACGATGTCCCCGTGGCGCAGGCCGGCCTTGTCGGCGGGACTGCCGGGTTCGACTCTCTCGATGAGGACGCCTTCGAGCGAGGTCAACCCGAAGGCCTCGGCCAGATCGGGTGAGAGGTCATTGAAGCTGATGCCGAGCATCCCGCGGCGGACCTCTCCGTTCGCGACCAGGTGGGTCATGATGGTGACGACCAGATTGCTCGGGATGGCAAAGCCGATCCCGATGCTGCCACCGGAGCGGGACAGGATCACCGAATTGACCCCGATGAGGCGACCTTCGGCGTCAATCAGTGCTCCGCCGGAATTGCCGGGGTTGATCGAGGCATCGGTCTGAATGAAACTCTCGAACCCTTCCTCACCATAGATGCCGATCTTGCGCCGGGTGGCCGAAACGATCCCCTGGGTCACGGTCAGTCCGACCCCGAGAGGGTTGCCGATGGCGAAAACAATGTCGCCCACCTCGATCGTTTCGCTGTCGGAGATGGAGACGGTTGGGAGATCGGTGGCCTCCACCTTGAGAACGGCGATATCGGTGCGGGCATCCCGCCCCACGACCCGTGCCGGAAGTTCCCTCCCATCAGTGAGTTGCACGAGTATCTCGTCAGCCGGGTTTCCGCGTTCATCGTTGACCACATGATTGTTCGTGACGATGTAGCCGTCGGCGGTCACCACGACGCCCGAGCCGATTCCCTGGGGAACAAGGCGCTCCTCTACGGTGGGGGCTTCATTCTGGGGCACCGGCAAGCCGAAAAAGCGCCGGAGCAACTGTTCCTGCGGGGAGAGATTGCTGCCGCCCCGAACAATGCGGACGACGCGGGCGGTGTGCACGGAAATGACCGCCGGGGTGGCCCGTTTGAGGACGTCGGAGTAGCTGGAAACCCGCGGAGAATCCTTGCGCTCGATTGGCGCGTGGTCGATGGTCACCGCGAATTCGCCCGGCGGTTCGGGTGTCGCATCCTGGGCGCAGGCGACGGGTCCCGAGATAATGAACCAGACCGGGAGAAGGAGGCGGGTCAGTCGGCAATCGGTTTTTCGGTGGAGTGTTTTCATCTCTGGAGGCACAGGTTCTTTGGTCCGGCGGTCGACTGCAAGAGGGGAAGTGGGGGTGCAGGTGCCAAAGTGACCTTCTGCCCTTGTCATTTGTCGGGGGGCTCCTTTAGTTCACCCGAAATGGCGAAAGACTGGCTCAAGGGTGTGCGGGATGACTACGACGTGATCGTCGTGGGCAGTGGACTGGCGGGCCTGACCTCGGCCAATTCCCTCGCCAAGTGCGGCCATTCGGTTCTCCTGCTCGAGCACCATTACCAGTTTGGCGGACTTGCGACCTGGTTCCGGCGGCCGGGCGGCCATATCTTCGACATCTCTCTCCATGGATTCCCGATCGGGATGATCAAGTCGTGCCGCAAATACTGGACGCAGGAGATTGCCGATTCAATCGTCCAGCTCAAGGGCATCCGCTTCGTCAATCCCCAGTTTGAGATTGAGACGACCTTTGACCGTCAGGATTTCACCCGCCTGCTGATCGAACGCTTCGGGATTCCGGCAGAGACGGTCGAGGCCTTTTTCACCCATCTGCGTGGGATGAACTTCTATGATAATGATCCCCGGACAACCCGGGATCTTTTCGAAGAGTTTTTCCCCGGTCGGGACGATGTGGTTCGCCTCCTGATGGAGCCGATCACCTACGCCAACGGGTCCACCCTGGACGATCCGGCCATCACCTACGGCATCGTCTTCTCCAATTTCATGAGCAAGGGGGTCTACACCTTCCGGGGCGGAACGGACGTCCTGATTACGAAGATGGTGGCCGAGTTGAAGAAAAACGGAGTCGACCTGCGCCGCTGCGCATTGGTCGAAAAGATCCTGGTCGGGACGGACGGGGAGGGAGTCCGCCGGGTCAATGGCGTGGTGGTCAATGGGCGCACGATCACCTGCCGTGCCGTGATGTCCAATTCCGGTCTCCGGGGTACCGTGCTCAACCTCGCTGGGCGCGAGAACTTCGATCCGGCCTACGTCGAGTCCGTGGAGAAGGTCCGGCTCAACTCCAGTTCCTGCCAGGTCTACTTTGGCCTGAAACCCGGAGAGACCTTTGAACCGATCGGGGACCTGATTTTCACTTCGGATTCCGAGAAATTCTCAAGCGAGGAACTGGTGGATTTCCACACCCGCAGCCGAACCTTCTCGGTTTATTACCCCGACATCCGGCCCGGCAAGGGCCGCTTCACCATCGTGGCGTCGCTCAATGGCCGGTTCGAGGAATGGAATGCGCTCAGCCACCAGGAATACGAGAAGGCCAAGGCCCGCATGATCGAGGAGAGCCTGGTCTCCCTCGAGCGCTTCATTCCCGATATCCGTTCCAAGATCGACCATGTCGAAGCGGCCACCCCCCGGACGATTGAGCACTACACCCGCCACCAGACCTCCTTCGGAACAAAGTTCGAGGGTCTTGCCTGCTCAATGGATCTGCCGAACCAGCTGCCCGGACTCTACCATGCCGGCTCCGTGGGCATCATCATGTCGGGCTGGCTGGGATCGATGAATTACGGTGTGATCACCTCCAACAAGGTCGACAGCTATGTCACCGGACTCCGGGAGCGAAACCGGGACCGGGAGACCACCAGTCTGTCGACCGTCCGGTAAGGCCTTGGCCGCCGGCCCACCGTGCAAAACGCTGCAAACCCCATCCCGCTCGTGGAAGACGTCAGAAAGTACATCCCTCACCGACCGCCTTTCCTCTTTGTCGACGAGATCGTCGAATCGACTCCGGAAAGCCTGACTGCGATCCGGCGGGTTCGGGCGGACGAAGCGTATTTCGAAGGCCACTACCCGGGAAATCCGATCATGCCCGGCGTGCTGATCGCGGAGTCGGTCTTCCAGGCCGCTGCCATCCACCTGGTGCGCACCCTCGATACGTCGATTGTCCCCGAGAACGCCGTCCCGGTCCTCGCCCGGATCACCGATGCGCGGTTCCGTCAGCTCATCCGCCCCGGGGATACGCTGACCATCAAGGTCCACCTGAAGGAACGGATGAGCAAGTTCTTCTTCATGCACGGAGCGGTCACCTGTGAGGGCCGCCGGGTTCTCTCGATTGATTTCGGGGTGGCCATGGAGGCGGAATCGGGCCCGTCCGGAAATTCGTCCCCGGCATGAGTTTTCTCGGACTCGAGGGCCGGACCATCCTGGTCATGGGCGTGGCCAACCGCAAGAGCGTGGCCTGGCGGATCGCGGCCACCCTGGAGGAGGCGGGCGCACGGGTCATCCACAGCGTCCGCTCGCAGGCGCGGCGCGAATCGACCGCGAAACTGCTCGACGGCCGATCGGTTTACGTCTGCGACGTCGAGTTTCCCGACCAGATTGAAGCCTTGGCCCGGGAAGTGTCCCGTGACCATGAAAAGATCGACGGCATCGTTCATTCGATCGCTTTCGCGAATTACGCCGAGGGCTTCAAGCCGTTTCACGAGACCAGGCGCGAGGACTATCTGCAGGCCACCGGCATCTCCTCTTTCTCCCTGGTCGAAGTCGCCCGGGCCTTCAAACCCCTTCTGTCCCGGAAGGCCTCGGTTGTGGCGATCGGCATCTCCTCGCTTTCCGTGACGGCGGAGAATTATGGATACATGTCGCCGATCAAGGCATCGCTGGAAGGAGTCGTCCGTTATCTGGCGAAGTCGTTCAGCGCGGACAGCGAGGTCCGTTTCAACACGGTCAATCCCTCCCTGCTCAAGACGAGCGCCTCAGCGGGCATTCCCGGCTACCTGGAGAGTTATCTGTTTGCCGAGAAAATGACGCTGCGGAAACGTTCCCTTGAGACACAGGAGGTGGCCAACGTGGTTGCCTTTCTTCTGAGCGAACGGTCAAGCGGGCTCAATGGCACGGGAATTGTCGTCGATGCCGGGATGGGTCTGAATCCGTTTGATCGCGAGATCGTGCAGCTGGCCATGCGACCGGAGGTCGACGCGGCCCGGGTGGCAGGCAATCGACCGCCGGAGTCATGAGATTCTCCAATCTGGTCATTGAATCGATCGCGGCGGCCGAGCCGCCGGAAGTGCTGACTTCGGATCAGATCGAGGAGAGGCTTCGACCCCTCTATGAACGATTGAAGCTGCCCTTCGGGAGGCTTGAACTGATGACCGGAATCCGGGAACGCCGATTCTGGCCGGCGGATCACCGCCCATCGGCCGCCAGTGCCGAAGCCGCCGAAAAAGCGCTGGCCCGTTCCCGGATCCCGAGGGAGAAGATCGAGGTGCTGGTTCATGCCGCGGTCTGCCGGGACATGCTCGAACCAGCCACAGCCGCTTTTGTTCATCGAGCCCTGGGGCTATCGCCGGAATGCCAGGTTTTCGACCTGTCCAATGCCTGCCTCGGATTTCTCAACGCCATTGTCCTGCTCGGATCGATGATTGAGAGCGGCCAGATCCGCTGCGGAATGATCGTGGTGGGGGAGAACGGAAGGCCCCTGATCGAGCAGACGCTGGGCGAATTGCTCGCCAAGCCGCTCACCCGCAACGGAATCAAGCCCTATTTCGCCAATCTGACCATCGGATCCGCCGGCTGCGCCGCCATTCTCTGCCACCGGGACCTGGCGCCGGACGCTCCGCAGGTTGAAGGCGGGATCTGCCGGGCGGCCTCCGAGCACAGCGGCCTCTGCCTCGGCGATGCGGCCGGTCATGGGCTGGCCATGCAGACCGAATCGGAAGCTCTGCTCGAAGCGGGCGTGACTGCGGCCAGGCAGACCTGGGAAGCATTCAAGGCCGAGACGGGATGGACCGAATCGACCCCCGACCGGATCATCTGCCACCAGGTCGGCAGCGTGCACCGCCGCCGCCTCTACGAGACGCTCGCTCTGGATCCGGATCGCGATTTTTCAACCTTCGAGGTCCTCGGCAATACCGGATCGGCGGCGCTTCCGGTCACCCTGAACAGGGCGGTCGAGGCCGGGGCGATCAAACCCGGCGACCGGGTGGCGCTTCTCGGGATCGGCAGCGGAATCAATTGCCTGATGCTCGCCATCAGGTGGTAGGACGGATGGATACGACACTTCCTCCCGCCGTCCGCGCCCTCTATCCGTTCGCATCGAACTTCCACGAGGTGCGAGAAGGCCGGATCCACTACCTGGACGAAGGGACGGGACCGGTCGTCGTCATGGTCCATGGCAATCCCACCTGGTCCTTCCTCTACCGGGACCTGATCCGCGAGCTGCGGACCGACCACCGCTGCATTGCCATCGACCACCTGGGCTGCGGTCTCTCCGACAAGCCCGCCACCGGAACCTACCGGTTGGAGGCGCACCTGGACAACCTGGCCGGACTGCTCGGACACCTCGGGATCACCCGGTTCAGCCTGGTGGTTCACGACTGGGGAGGGCCGATCGGGCTCGGGGCCTGTGCCGCGATGGGCATCGTTCCCGAACGTAGTGTAATCATGAATACGGCGGCCTTCCGGAGTCGGCGGGTTCCCCTGCGGATCCGTCTCTGCCGCGCGCCCCTCTTCGGCGGATTCCTCGTCCGGTCCTGCAACGGATTTGCCGGTCCGGCCGCCTTCATGGCGGTCAGGCGGCGGCGCCTTCCGCCGGACGTTCGGGCCGGCTTCCTCTTCCCGTATCAGAACTGGCACGACAGAGTGGCGGTGAGCGCGTTTGTCGCCGACATCCCCGACCGGGAAGGCCATCCGAGTCACCCGGCCCTGGTCCGGATTGAGAAAAGCCTGATCCATCTTGATCCCGACCGGGTCCTCCTCGCCTGGGGTGGAGCCGACTTCTGTTTCAACCGGGATTTCCTCGAGGAATGGCAGATCCGTCTGCCGGGCGTGAGGACGCGGCTGGTCGCGGATGCCGGGCACTATCTGCTGGAGGACGCCGGGGAGGAGGTCATTCCGGCCATCCGCAACTTCCTGACGGCCGGTTGAGAGGGGATGGGCCCTGCCGCGG
Organism: Opitutaceae bacterium; assembly: GCA_041395105.1. Lineage (NCBI taxonomy): Bacteria > Pseudomonadati > Verrucomicrobiota > Opitutia > Opitutales > Opitutaceae > Opitutaceae bacterium. The sequence continues at coordinate 206,304 of JAWLBB010000006.1, forward strand.
CCGAAGCGGCCGGGGCCCGACTTTCGAGACCTCCGGGGGGGCCGTGACAGAGGGTGCGCTTTTCAGAAGCCCTCGGACACGGGCATCCCGTTCCGTTTCGGCGGCTTGGTCTTCCGGCCGTAGAGTTCGCCCAATTCCTGCAGATAGACGGCGCTTTCAGCCTGCAATTGGCGCAGTTGATCCGCGTGATAACGCCACGCCCAGTTTCCGGCGGGCTGGCCCGGGGTATTGAAGCGGGCATCGGACCCCAGGCTCAACAGATCCTGAAGGGGCAGGACGGCGAGGTTGCAGACGGACTGATAGGCCGTCCGGATGAAATCCCAGGCCACCTGGCTCCCGTCGATGCGGAGGTAACGGCGGACGTGGTCGCGGGCTTTGTCCGACGCGTGATTGTACCACCCGTGCGTGGTATCATTGTCATGGGTGCCGGGATAGAGGACCATGTTGGACTTCAGATTGTGCGGGAGGTAGAAATTGTCGGCCTCGCCTCCGAAGGCGAACTGGAGAATGGCCATGCCCGGAAGACCGGTCTTTTCCCGCAACTCGATGACGGTCGGGGCCAGTTCGCCGAGGTCCTCGGCAATGATCCGGGAATGGGGAAAGTGCCGGTGGATGGATTCAAAGAAACCGATGCCCGGCCCCTCCAGCCATTCGCCTTTGATGGCATTGGTGGCGCCTTCAGGTATCGACCAATAGGTGTCAAAACCGCGGAAATGATCGAGTCGGATCACGTCGAACAGGGCGAAGTTCGAGGCCAGGCGGGACCGCCACCACGCATAGTCATCAGCCTTCATCGCTTCCCAGTCATAGAGAGGATTTCCCCAGAGTTGGCCTTCGGCGGCGAAGTAATCCGGCGGGCATCCGGCCAGGGAAGTCAGGACCCGGCGCCTGGGATCGAGTCGGAAGAGATCGGGGTGGGCCCAGAGATCGGCGGAGTCCGGCGCCACGAAGATCGGCATGTCCCCGATGATTTCCACGCCCCGGCGATTGGCATGGGCGCGCAGGGCTTTCCACTGTCCAAAGAAGAGGTACTGATAGAACCGGTGGGATTCGATCTCCACCTCCCGGTCCTTGCGCAATCGCGACTTCAGTGCGCTCTTGAAGGTGGCACAGGACTTCGGCCATTGCAGGAAGGATTGCCCCTGAAAATGGTCTTTGAGGGCCTGGAAGAAGGCAAAGGGTTCCAGCCACTCCTCGTGTTCGATCTTGAACTGCTCAAAGCTGCCGTAGGGAAGCGTGGAGACCCGTCCCCGCCGCCACGCTTCGAAGGCCTGGCGCAGGATGGGGCGCTTGATCTGATAGATGCCGCCGTAATCGACCGAGCCGGCGGGAAGGGTCCTGAGGGGCCCGAGTTCATCGTCGGAGAGAAGGCCGGCTTCGATCAATTCCGGCAGATCAATCAGATAGGGATTTCCGGCAAAGGCGGAAAATGACTGATAGGGCGAATCGCCGTAGCCCGTGGGGCCAAGGGGGCAGATCTGCCAGTAGCGGATCCTGGCTTCTTCGAGGAAGTCGAGAAAAACGCGGGCTTCCCGGCCCATTGTGCCGATTCCGTGGTCACCGGGAAAGGCGGTGGGGTGAAGGAGGACGCCGGTTGAGCGGGTCTTGAGCCAGTCAAAGAGTGGTTTCATGAATGAACGTGATGGAGTGGCCGCGCCAGAGCAGACCGGCCTGCGCCATCAGGAAGGGTCCGAGAAAGGACGGTTGTCGATGAGGATGTATTCGCCCGATTCGGCGACGACATGATAACGAAATGATTCTTCCCCGAACAGCCGGTCATAGGACCGGTTCCGTGCGAGGCAGACCACGAGGTCCGGTCCCGACCAGATCCGGCGAAAAGTGGCATCGTCGACAAAGCGATCGCTGTGATCCTCCGCTTCGGTCCCGAATTTGAGCTCGCCCAGGGAGTCCACCACGCCGGTAAGCGTGCGCCCGTAGAAGTTGAAATCGTAGAAGGAATCTCCGTAGGTGAAGACCTGCGTTCCCTCGGGATAGTCCCGGGCGAAGATCTCGGCCAATGGTTTCGTCGATGGCCGCTGCACTTCGGGAATGATGTAGGTCAGGCTGAAGTAAAAGCCGACTGCGCCAGACAGGATGATGCGCAGGGCCATTCGGACCTGCTCCCGCCAGAGGCAGACGAGGACGCCGAGGCTGGCGGCGACCGTGACGGCCCCGGCTGCGATCGCCGGCCCCCGGGCCGCCTGCTGGACATCCTCGGGTCGGTGAAGAAGAGCGACGACGGCGCCGACCAGGACGAGGACGCTCACGGCGAGATAGACCCCGAGGCCGATCCGGACGGCTGAAAACGAGCGCTGCTCCCAGGCGCCTGAGAGAAAGACTCCGATCAGGAGCGCAAGGGGGGGGAAGATCGGAAGGATGTAGGTCGGCAGCTTGGATCCCGAAATCGAAAAGAAAAAGAGCACGAATCCGGCCCAGACCAGCATGAAGACATAGGCGGGGCGGGTCAGGACCCGGCTGCCGGGATCGACGAGCTTCCTCTTCAGGGCCGGCCAGAGGAAACAGACCCAGGGAAAGAGTCCGGCGAGGGCAATCGGAATGAAGAACCAGAAGGGCTGTTGGTGACCATGGACCTCCGATGTGAAACGCTGGAAATGCGAGCGGATGATATAGAACTGGAAGAAATCCTCGTTGGCGCGTTCGGCGAGGACGTGCCAAGGCAGGGCGATGGCCAGAAACAGCAGGGTCCCCGGGAGAAGGTGGAAGGGGCGGAGGCGGTGCCACTGATGGGCGAGCAGCAGCCAGAGAAAGATGACCGCACCGGGAAGGACAAAACCGATCAGTCCCTTGGTCAGGGTGGCCAGGGCGGCCGCGGCGTAGAGCAGAAGGAACCAGCTCCGCCGGGTCCGGCCGGGCGGCTCATGCACGCCGACAATGAAGGCCAGCAGGGTAACGGTCATGAGCGAGCTGACCGCCATATCCAAAATAAGGATACGACTCAATCCGTAATAGAGAAGCGAGGTGGCCAGGACGATGGAACCCGCCAGTCCGGCCGACCGGCCGAAGAGCCGTCGTCCGGCGACGTAGGTCATCAGGCAGCCGCCGAGGGCGAAGAGGGCGGGCCACATCCGGAGAAACCATTCGCTGGATCCGAGGTAACGCAGGGAAACGGCGTTGAGCCAGTAGAGCAGGGGCGGCTTCTCGAAGTAGATGACCCCGTTCAGGCGCGGAATGGTGAAATCGTGATTGGCGATCATCTCCCTCGGGACCTCGGCATAACGGCCCTCGTCCGGGTTGGCCAAAGGGTAGCTCCCGAGGCGAAACCCGAAGAGAACCCCGAGGCCGGCGAGGAGGAGAAAGAGGTCGCGACCCCAGGAGGATACCCGGGCGGGCTTGATATTTTCGTATTCCATCTGTTGCGCTTGCTGCCGGTAGTGTGCCCAACCCCGGACGACGCGGGGATTGAGGCCGGGCTGTCGTCAGTCGAGGAAGATCCGATCGATGCGTGCGAGCAGCCAGCGGGCGCGCTCCTGCATGATCGTATTGATGAGGCGCCACTCCATCCGGATGTCCGGATCGATGGCCAGAGCCTGACGGAGAAGGTCTTCAAACTCGGCGCGGTCCTGGTTTGGCACTGAGACGGCCTCGGCCAGGGAGAGGTAGGGACTGGCGCTCTGCCCACGGGTCAGGGCGACGGCCCGGTTGAAGTGTTCCCGCGCCAGTTTCTCCGGCGGAGGGTCACCCCCGCTCTTCGACATCTCGTAGGTGATGAGGAACCCGTGAATGGCCCCGTAATCGTAATCGGGCTCCAGGGCGTAGGCGCGGTAGATCAGTGACTCCATCAATCCGATTTCGGCAATGGTTGCGGGCTCGTCGATCGAGAGACTGATGAGGGCACCCCAGGCCGAAGCGGTCCAGTAGAGGAGCGGAACATCGGCCTTGGTGGTGGTGGCGACCGCGGCGGCGGGATCGGCCCGTAGTGCTTCCTGGAAGCCCGGATTGGTGACATCGAGCCCCCTCAGGCCGTAGTCTCGGGCGCGGATGTAAAGTTTTCTTGCCCGCTGCATGCCTTCTTCCGAAGCCCGATAGTCATCGTCCTCGAGTTCCCGGGCTTCCTGCTCGACAAAGGCGTAGGCGTACTGAGTGAATCCGCTGCAGGTGGCGAGGAGCAGATCGCTGTTTTCGGGACTTTCCGCCAGCAGCGTTTCCATCAGCTTCAGGCTGAAGGGGAGGGCGTCGCGGATGAGTTGTGGGTCATTGTCGCTGGCAAAGACACTCCCGCTGCTGTTGGCGAGGCTGCTGCCGATCGAGTTGACCGCAATCCGGTTGATCGAACAACCCGTCAGGAAAGCCGGCACAAGGAGGATACTGAAGAAACGCGTGTTGTGGAACATATCAGGTCGTGGATCGTCTCAGATGGCGGGCCCGCGGTGAAACCACCCCGCCGAAACGAAGTGATTACGATGCTGGATAACCCATGACTGACAATCTCGTATTGCCGAGGACTTTGCCTTGCGGGTTGACCAGTCCGGGGCGGGCCTTTCAACTCCGAGCCCTCGGGGCAGCTCAAGAAACGGTTAGACTTTCTCCGGCCGCTGGCTAGAACCCCGATCTCTTTTCCGTTAACCGACACACTTGATGCGATCCAAGCTCCTCTCCTCAGCGCTGCTCATCCTGGTCAGCGTGCCTTCCCTGTTGGTCGCTCAGACCGACCGCAGCAATCTTCAGATCTTTCTCAGCGCCCGGTTTGCCGGACAGGCGACGGCAACGATCAATAATGTCGGGACGATTCCCTCCGGAAATGATCTGGGGGAGACCACAACGGTCATGGACCGTTATTATTCAGACGGTTATGTCCTGACGGATCAACGGCTTACCGACGATGGGGACAAGATTCCCGATGATGGCCGGACAAATCGCTGGGGCTACCGGACGGCCGAACAATCGGTGGACGGCGGTTCGGCCGTCATCTTCAACGATTACTCGACCTACGGAGAAGGACAGACGGCTGAAGGTCCTTCCGAAGGTTCCGTCGGCATGGATATGGAGTTCGCCCTTCGCCTGGGCGATTACGGGGTCGGAGGATTCGGAAAGGCCGGACCTGTCAATTGGGGCATCAGTTTCGGCCTCGGGCTCAATGACGTGAATATCCGCCTGAGTGAAAGCATCACGGCGACTCTCAATGCGACTTCGGATGTCTATTCCCTTCTCGGAGCCACCCTGCCAGAGGCGCCTTTTCAATCACCCTCATCCCAGACCATCACGATCACCAATGCAGATGGCTCGGTCTCGGTTGTCCAGGTCGACGGCACGGTCCTGCTGGAAAATCGGCCGTTGAGCCGGTCGACTTCCAGCATTCCGGAGGGTGCGAACATCGATGGATACTGGGAAGTCGACGGCACCTACTTCACCCTCCGGCTCGGGCCCTGGATTCGCTGGCGGCCCTTTGACCGGCTGTCATTCCGCGCCAGTGCCGGCGTATCCGGCACGGTTCTGGGCGCGACTCTCAGTTACGAGGAACAGGGAACGATCTCGGATTCCCGGACCGTAACCGCCAAAGTGGACGGAGATCGCGAGACCTACACCGGGATCGGCTATTACGGTTATCTCGACGCGGAATTCTGGATCACCGACGTCACCTCGTTCTTTGTTGGAGTGACCTATGAGAATTCGTCGACCGAACTCCAGTTGTCCGCGGGTGGACGTACCGCGGATGTTCGTTTTGACACCAACGTCGGCTTCCGCCTCGGCATCTCGTCGCACTTCTGATTCCGGACGGCCTCCCATTCCTTTCACTTTCTTTCTCTGACACGCATCATGCTCGCTTCAATTTCACATTCCGCTCGGGGTCACTTCAATCGATGGGGCCTCTGCCTGATCCTGGCGGGAGTCTTCGGATCCATTCAGGTCCAGGCCCAGGTCAACAGCGATGGATTCAACCCCAATCTCGACGGCACCGTCCAGGCCGTCCTCATTCAGTCCGACGGCGGTATCATTCTGGGTGGTGCATTCACGTCAGTGCGGCCGGGGGGCGCATCCGCGGTCGGACGTCACAATCTGGTCCGGTATCGTCCGGACGGCTCTCTGGATGAGAGTTTTGATCCCAATCTGAACGGGGCGGTCAACGTCCTGGCTCTTCAGCCCGATGGACGTATCCTCGTTGGTGGTCGTTTCACCACGGCGGATCCGAACCGAACCGGATCGCCGGTTGTGCGCAACGGGCTCCTCCGCCTCAATGCCAATGGCACGCTCGATTCGGGCTTTAATCCCAATCTGGTCGGTGATCGCAACCCCGAAGTCATGGCCCTCGCTGTCCAGGCCGACGGCAAGGTCGCCTTCGGAGGACGTTTCAACCAGATTCAGCCGGGCGGGGCGGGAGAGACGGTCACCCGCAATTACCTCGCCCGGGTCAATGCCAACGGCAGCCTGGACACCGGGTTCGATCCGAATCCGAACAATATCGTCTATTCCCTTGCGGCGGATTCCGCCGGACGATTGATCGTGGGTGGAGGGTTCACCCAGATGCAACCCGGGGCCTCGGCGGCAACCGGGGTCAGCCGAATAGCGCGACTTGATGCTTCAGGGGCAATCGACAGCTCGTTCACCATCAAGGCCGACAATCGGGTGCTCGCCCTGACCTTTGAGGCGGACGGTTCCCTCCTGATCGGCGGTGAATTCCATTCGCTGCTTCAGGGTGGTTCCCAGACGGCGATTGACCGGCTCTTTGTGGCCCGGATCATGAAAGACGGTTCGATTGATGGAGACTTCCGCCCGAACGCCAACGCGAGCGTCAACGGCATCGCCATCCAGGCCGATGGCCGGATCCTCCTTGCCGGCGGATTCACGGGCTTTCTGCCGCCCGGCGCGTCCAATCCCATTTCGCAGCGCTACCTCGCCCGGATCAATCCGGGCGGATCACTGGATTCCACCTTCAATGCCGGGCCGAATTTCCGGATCAGTGCCGTCGCCGTGGGTCCGGATGGTTCCATCGTGGTCGGCGGTGCGTTCACCCGATTCCGTCCGGCCTCTTCGACGAGCGCGATCAACCGGAACCGGGCCGCCCGCATCTACCCGGACGGATCACTGGATGCCGCCTCCACCCTTGACGGGGGAGGATCCTACTCGGTCCTGGCCAGATTGCCCGACAACAGTATTCTTGCCGCGGGCGATTTCTCAAGCGCCGGCGGCCTGAACCGCCTGAACATGGTCAAGCTCGGCGCGAATGGTCTGGTCAGCAATACCTTCACGGCGTCTACGAACGGCGTGGTTCGGGGTGCCGTCGTCCAGAATGACGGCAAGATCGTCATCGTGGGCGAGTTCAACCAGGTCAACGATGTCGGCCGTCAGGGTGCGGCGCGGCTCAATGCCGATGGCTCTCTGGACACCGCCTTTCAACCAAGCGCCAACGCTCCGGTCCATGCCGTCGCGCTCGCTTCAGACGGAAAGATTTACATCGGCGGTGCCTTCACCAGCCTGAACCCGAATCTCAGCGAGACCGCGGTTCCCCGAGCCTACCTCGCGCGGCTCAATGCCGACGGGACCGTCGATCCGGATTTCTCTCCGGGGTTGGGTGGCGACGTCGAAAGTCTGGCCCTTCAGTCCGACGGAGCATTGCTGGTCGGTGGTTCCTTCACCTTCATTCTCCCACAGGGCCAAGAAGGCAGTCTTCCCGGAGTCAATCTGGTCCGGTTCAAGTCTGACGGGGCCTTCGATGACACTTTTCGTCCGGGGCCGAACAGCACGGTATCCATCATCACGGTCCAGGCCGATGGGCGGATTCTCATTGGCGGACAATTCACCGGGCTGCTTCCCGCCGGGAGCGAGGTACTCATCCCCCGTGCCTACGTCGCCCGGGTCATGGCAGACGGAACGCTCGATGAAGGCTTTGATCCCCGTCCGAATGGATCTGTCGAGGCCATCGCGGAAACCGGCGGGGAGCGGGTTCTTCTTGGCGGTCGCTTCACCTGGCTCAATCCCAATGGCGCGGAGACACCGGTCTATCGCGATCGTTTTGTCCGGCTCAATGCAGACGGCACGGTTGACGCGAGCCTGAGTGTCGCCGCGGACGATGTGGTCCGGAGTTTTCTCCAGGAGAGCAATGGAGATGTCCTCATCGGCGGTACTTTCAGTGGATTGGTCGCCTTCACCGGTCAGGCCGGGACAACGACCGGACGCCTCGGACGACTCAAGTCCGACGGAAATCTCGACTTCACATTCTCGATACGGGCGGACAACGCCGCCGGCAGCGAAGTGGTGGCCATTGCTCCGCAGAACGATGGCACCCTGCTGGTGGGCGGCACCTTCGCCAATCTGGGCGGCGGCTCGAATCTCAATGCGGCACGGCTCTTTTCCGATGGCAGCATCGATCGTTCCTTCGCTTCCCAGGTCAACGGCCCCGTCCGCGCCCTGCTGTCGCGCCCGAATCGGGAATCCGATATTGTCAACCGACGTCTCTTCGCCCTGCTCAAAGCCAACGGCACCGTGGCGGATCAGGACAATCCAGCCGATGGAGGTGAACTCTCCGGCCAGGTGCTCGCGCTGGTGGAGCAGGCCGATGGCAAGCTGATCGCCGGAGGTAGCTTCACCGACGGAAACGGCCAGATCGGGCCCTATCTGGTGAGGTTCAATCTGGATGGATCGGTTGACTCGAGCTTCAAGCCGATCCTCAACGGGCCGGTCCTGGCGCTGGCCCTTCAGTCCGACGGGAAGCTGCTTGTGGGTGGTTCCTTCAGTCTGATCAACGGTTCCGCGCGCAACCGGATCGCCCGCATCGACACCAACGGCGAACTCGACGCGACATTTGATCCGAATGCCGGCAACGTCGTCTATGCCATCGCCCTGCAGCCCGACGGCAAGATCCTCATCGGCGGCACGTTCACCACCCTGCAGCCCAATGGTGCGGCCACTTCGACGACCCGGAGCCGCCTGGCCCGGCTGAACACCGACGGAACGGTCGATGCCGTGTTCAATCCGGCCCCCAACGACCGGGTTGTCGCCCTCGCCGTGCAGTCGGACGGACAGATCCTCATGGGGGGCGATTTCTCCTCCCTGGCCCCGAACGGGGGAACCGCTGTCGCCCGATTGCGGCTCGCCCGGGTGACGGCGGCCGGCGAGGTCGATGCGACTCTCAATCCACAGGTCGGAGGACCGGTCTTTTCGATTGCCGTTCAGGGTGACGGGAAATTCGTGATCGGCGGCAGTTTCGTCGGGATCCTTCCAGCCGGCGCGACAGAGGCGGTCACCCGGAACGCCTTGGCCCGGTTCAACTCGGATGGAACGCTCGACACAGAATACGACCCCAATCCCAACGCCTCGGTCAGTGTTGTCCGTCTCCAGTCCGACGGGAAGATCCTTGTTGGCGGAGTCTTCACTTCGTTCCGGCCCAATCAGTCGGACTTCTCCATCCGGCGGAATCGGATCGCCCGACTGAATCCGGACGGGACCCCGGACAGTGCCTTCAATCCCAATGCGGACTCAAACGTGAGCACGATCAAGGTGCGTCAGGATGGAACCATAGCGATCGGCGGACTCTTCTCCACCCTGCAGCAGGGAGCGGGGATCCTCCTTGGAGGAGCCTTCAGCGCGGTAAATGGAGTGGCGGTCAGCAATCTGGCCCGGGTCAATTCGGATGGCACCCCGGACACCCTGTTCAGCCCCAATCCCGACCGACCCGTCGATGGCTTCATCCTGCAGCCCGACGGCAGGACGGTCGTGATCGGCGAATTCACCTCGATCGCCGGACAGACGCGCAACCGGATCGCCCGATTCGATCCCGACGGTGCGCTCGAATCCGGTTTCAATCCGGGCGCGAATGGCACCGTTTCGGCCGCTGCGCTTCAGGCAGACGGCAAATCGTGGTGGGTGGCGCCTTCACCTCGATCGGAGGAAGTGCGAGGGTTCGACTCGCTCGACTCAATCCTGCCGGGACTCTGGATACGGGATTCCAGGTCGATGCCAATGAGACGGTGACGGCCCTCGCCGTCCAGTCCGGTGGTGGAATCATCGTCGCCGGTTCCTTCACTCAGATCGGAGGGATCGCGCGACCCTACCTGGCCCGGGTTCTCTCGGACGGTACCGTCGATGCCTCTTTCAACCCGGCTCCGAATGGCCCGGTTCATTCGATCGCCCTGCAGCCGGACGGATCAATGTTGATCGGAGGGGCCTTTACTTCAATCGGCGGCGGCTCGCGGGCCGGCTTGGCCCGGCTGACGGCCGCCGGTCTGCTTGATGCGGCGTTTCGTGCCGATACCGACAGCGCAGTCCGTTCGGTCGTCCTGCTCAGCAACGGGCGTCCCTTCCTCGGCGGTGGTTTCACCCTGGTCGGGGGTCAGGCCCGGTTCCTTACCGCCCGGCTTGGCGCCACTTCGTCCCTGAGCGACAAGCTTGCGGTTGATGGCAGTCGCACCTCGATCAGCTGGACCCGCGACGGTGCCGTTCCCGAAATCACCGGGGCTTTCTTTGCCACGTCCACTGATGGAAACGAATGGGTTTCCGTTGGGTTCGGCACCCGGATCTCCGGGCAGAAGACCTGGACGGTCAATCTGACGGAGGCCCTTCCAGCCGCTGCCGGCTATTTCATCCGGGCGGAGGGAATTGTACCGACCAACGGAGGCAGCTCGAGTGGAACTGTCCGCTCGGTTGCCCAGTTCTATGGAAATACCCCGTCGGGTCCGGTCGACCTGGGCCAGTCCCCGGACACCTCGGATGCCGCCGACCAGTCGGGCGGCTCTGACGGCTCAGAAGGGACGGGTGGTTCATCTCCGGGATCGGACACAAGTGGTGGTGCGGACGCAGGCGGCAACGGCTCGATCGGTGCCGGCGCGACCTTTGACTGGACCCAGATCGCTCCGGATTCATCGTCGCATGTCACGTTCACCAACCTCTCAACCCGGGTGCGCCTCCAGCCTGCCCGTTCCTTCATCACCGGATTCTCAATCGATGGGCCATCATCGAAACCCGTCCTGATCCGCGCGGTTGGTCCGGGACTTGCCGGCTTCGGCATCGGCGATCCTCTCCCATCGCCTCGCGTTGAAGTTCTCGATCAACGGGGCAGCCCGGTGGCCGTGAACGACGGCTGGAGCGGGAATCCGGCAATCGCGGCTGCCGGGGTGACCGTGGGCGCCTTTGACCTTCTGCCGGAAAACGCCGATGCGGCTCTTCGGGTCGACCTGCCTGCCGGCTCCTATACGGTCCGGGTCTCCGACTCGAACGGCCTTCCGGGCGTCGTCCTGGCCGAGATCTACGACCTCGAGCTTGAATCCGGATTGACGAGCTCGCGACTGGTCAATGTTTCCTCGCGGGGACCGGTCGCGTCCGGTTCGGGTGTCGCGACGGGCGGTTTCAACGTGGCCGGTGACGAACCGGCTCATCTCCTCATCCGGGCCGTCGGTCCGGGGATGACCGCCTTCGGTGTCAAGGGAGCCCTCGCCGACCCGGTCCTGCGGGTATTCACCGGAGACGGCCGGATGGTGGCGCGCAACGACGATTGGAACGTTCCGTTCACCGTTGATGCGCTCTATCCGGCTTATCGGGCGGCCGATTTTGCCGAGGCGGCAGCCCGGACCGGGGCCTTTGCCCTTGAGTCCGGCAGTCTGGACAGCGTCGTGCTGATCGAGGCCGCCCCCGGTACCTATACCGCGCAGGCGACCGGTTCCGACGGAACCACCGGAGAGATCATCATCGAGGTCTACCTGCTCAAATAGGGCCCGTCGCGCAGGACGCCCCATCCGTCTGTTACAACCGGATGGGGTTCAGCGGAGCAGCTTGTCGATGGCCTCGACAATCCTGCCCTCGGAGTCGCGGGCGAGGGGGGCGGGTCGCAGCAGGTACTGCATGTTGTCGATGACTTCGTATCCACATTCCGAATACTGTCGGGCGGACGGCACATACCCCACCATGGCATTGGCGTAACCGACCGGCCAGACCCGGCCGAAACGTGCTCCGAAACGCCGGTTGAGCTCGAGACCGTATTCGGCGCTCATTTCACCCGACAGGGCGACGAGGGCGAGGTCCGCGCCGAAGAGGACCGTCTGGATCTCGAATTCCAGGCCGGTGTCGGGAGACCGGCCGGCGTCGAGAATGGCCAGGTGGTGGTCCCCCCAGCGGCGCAGGTGCTCTTCAGTTGATCGGTAGGCGGCCTCATAGACGTCGCGCGGCTGCACCTCGTTGACCAGCTCCAGTCGTCCGCTGCGGATCTGCAGCGGGCCATCGACGGGAATCCCCGGATGGTGCCGGACCGCGTTGTCCACCGAGGCGGCCAGCCGTCGTCCCATGGCTGCGATCGCCTCGATCGGATACGGAGGGAAGCCCGCCATGTCCGTATCGGGCAGGAAGGGCTTCTGATCACCGGCGCAGCCCAGAAGGAATGAAGCGGTGCAGCCCAGCGATCTCTGGACCTCTTCCAAGGCGAAACCTGCATAATCCCCGCCGATTTTCAGGATGGGTCCCCCCGCGGTGGGGTGGCAGGCGTAGCCGAAGAGCAGGTGACGGAGTTGACCCGATTCATCCTCGAACAGGAGAATCGGTACGGAATGATCATGGGGGGCGTCGAGGGTGGGTTGCCAGGTAACGCCGCCTTTGCCGTCGGGTCGTCGCCGCGAATGAGCCAATCCGCACCATCCCGTCGTGGATCGCAGGCGAACGGGAATCGGGGATGCGACAGCGTCCCTGGCCGCATCCGCGATCCGGGCGAACGTCCGCTCAAGAAACGGATCGTCCACGCCGCCGTGCCTGAATTCGTCGGTCCCTTTGCGCATCGGGGGGCCGCAGTGGGTGTGGGTGCCGCACAGCAGGATGTTTCCGGTCGGAACGCCGGTGGCCTCGCAGATCAGGCGGCGGACCCGTTCGGTGCGGTCATAGAACCCAAGCCATTCGATCGAAACAAGGATCAAGGTGGTGGCGCAGCGTTGATCCGTGATCGCTGTCACCGTGCATGAGAGCGGATGGTAGACGCCGGTGGATCGTTCCAGCCGTGCGGCATAACCGGCCAGATGAGAACCAATCGGTGGAGTCACATCGATCGAGCTTACGCCCAGAAGAAATCCTGGAGAGGCCGATTGCATCGGGGGAGGGAGTCGATTCGAAAATGGGCGAGGTGAGGAGGACCATCAAGCGCCAGCCTCTCCAATGCGTTCGAGCTTGGCAGTGCCGCCGGATTGCGTTCCGCTTCTTCGGCAGGGAATCTCCCCAATCAACAAGATGATGGAAGCATTGACAAAGCTCAAAGCGCGGCTGGCCGAGATCAGCGATCTCAACAAGGTGTCGGGTGTCCTCGGGTGGGACCAGCGGACGATGATGGCGCCGAGGGGGGCCGTCGGACGGTCCGAGCAGTTGGCGACGCTCTCGAAGATCGCCTTCGAGCGGTTCGTGGATCCGGAGACCGGCAGGCTTCTCGAGGCGGTGGCGCCTCTCGAAACCGAACTGCCCTACGATTCGGATGATGCGAGCCTCATCCGCTACGTCCGGCGCGACCATGAAAAAGCGATCAAGGTTCCGGTCGAACTGGAGGCGGAAATGGCGCGCAGTGCCGCCATCGCACAGGAAGGATGGACCCAGGCCCGCAAGGAGTCGGATTTCAGCCTCTTCCTCCCACATCTCGAGCGGATGATCGGACTGAAGCGGCGCTACATCGATTGCCTGATCAAGGAGGGCGAGGACCCCTACGATGTGCTCCTGGACGACTTTGAGCCGGGGATGAAGGGGGCGGAGGTCGAGGCGGTCTTCAACAACCTGAAGAAGGACCTCGTTCCGCTGATCGCCGCAATTCGGGAAAAAGAGGATCAGGTCAGCGACGATGTCCTCCGGGGGCATTTCCCGATCGAGAAGCAGAAGGCGTTCTCCTGGAGCCTGATTGAGATGCTGGGGGCGAATCGGGAGGCCTGGCGGCTTGACCCGACCGTGCACCCCTTCGCCAGCAACGGAGGTCCGGACGATATCCGCCTCACCACCCGCTTTTACGAGGATTATCTCTGTCCGAGTCTCTTTGCCACCATGCATGAGTTTGGTCACGGACTCTACGAGCATCAGGTTGCCCGCGAGTTGGAGCGTTCGCCGCTCTGCCGCGGTACTTCCCTCGGCCTGCACGAATCACAAAGCCGGCTCTGGGAGAACCTGGTCGGCCGCAGCCGTCCGTTCTGGTCGTTTGCCTATCCGAAGCTGCAGGCCGTCTGGCCGGACGCCTTGGGCAGGGTGGAAATGGAGACCTTCTATCGGGCCATCAATCGGGTCAGTGCGTCCTTTATCCGGGTGGAGGCGGACGAGGCCACCTACGCCCTGCATATCATCCTCCGCTTCGGCATGGAGAGGGAGATCATTGCCGGGAAGATCGCGTTGAAGGACGTGGCCGAGGTCTGGCGGGAACGGTTCAAGTCCCTGTTCGGTATCGACGTCCCCGACGATGCTCGCGGCGTGCTTCAGGACGTGCACTGGTCGGCTGGTTTGTTCGGCTATTTTCCGACCTATGCGCTCGGCAGCATCATCAGTTCCCAGATTTGGGAGAAGATCACCGAGTCGATGCCGGATATCCATGCACAGCTCGCCGCCGGGGAGTTCGCACCCCTGCGGGAGTGGTTGCGCGAGAACCTCCACCGCCACGGGCGGAAATTCACCCCGACGGAAACCATGCAGCGACTGGTCGGAGGTCCGATCGATGTCGGTCCGTTCGTTCGCTACCTGACCTCGAAGTTCGGCGAAATCTATCAGCTCTGATTCTCTGGCGATGAGACAGGCCGACCCGATGCGGATCAAGCTGAGCGATGAACGGAAGGATGTGCTCCTGAGCCAGTTGGTGGCCTTTTACCGGGACGAGTTCGACGAGGATCTGAGCGGATTCCGGGCGGAGCAATTGCTGACTTTCTTTGTCAGGAAGCTCGGCCCGCAAGTCTACAATCAGGCCATTCAGGACGCGCGCGCCTTCATGCTGCTGAAACTTGAAGACCTCGATGCGGAGTTCCATGAAGAGGATCCGGACGTCCGCTGAGGGCTCAGCGTGCGAGACCGTTCTGGACGGCTGAGAAGTACCGTCTCATCATGGC